>NZ_JBIUWQ010000114.1:0-6251 GCF_044743525.1 Pseudomonas sp. NPDC087598
CTCGGCAAACACGATGTTGAGCATGTGGGGGGCAAGAACGCATCCCTGGGCGAGATGATCAGTAACCTGGCAGGCGCCGGTGTTTCGGTCCCCGGCGGCTTCGCCACGACGGCTCAGGCCTATCGTGATTTCCTCGAACTGAGCGGCCTCAATGACCAGATTCACCAGGCCCTCGACGCGCTCGACGTCGACGACGTCAACGCCCTGGCCAAGACCGGCGCACAGATCCGTCAATGGATCATGGAAGCCGAATTCCCGGAAAAACTGAATGCCGAGATCCGCACCGCGTTCGCCACGCTGTCGGCCGGCAACCCTGACGTGGCCGTGGCCGTGCGTTCTTCCGCCACCGCCGAAGACTTGCCAGACGCATCGTTCGCCGGTCAGCAGGAAACCTTTCTGAACATCCGTGGTGTGGAAAACGTTATCCGCGCCGCCAAAGAGGTGTTCGCTTCGCTGTTCAACGACCGTGCGATTTCCTACCGCGTGCACCAGGGCTTCGACCACAAACTGGTCGCCCTGTCCGCCGGCGTGCAGCGCATGGTGCGTTCGGAAACCGGCACTGCCGGCGTGATGTTCACCCTCGACACCGAATCCGGTTTCCGTGACGTGGTGTTCATCACCGGCGCTTACGGCCTGGGCGAAACCGTCGTACAAGGCGCGGTCAACCCGGACGAGTTCTATGTGCACAAGGGCACGCTGGAGGCCGGTCGCCCGGCGATCCTGCGTCGCAACCTGGGCAGCAAAGCCATCAAGATGATCTACGGCGACGAGGCCAAGGCCGGTCGTTCGGTCAAGACCGTTGATGTCGACAAGGCCGAGCGCGCACGTTTCTGCCTGACCGACGCTGAAGTCAGCGAACTGGCCAAGCAGGCGATGATCATCGAGAAGCACTACGGCTGCCCGATGGACATCGAGTGGGCCAAGGACGGTGACGACGGCAAGCTGTACATCGTGCAGGCCCGTCCGGAAACCGTGAAAAGCCGCACCCAGGCCAACGTCATGGAACGTTACCTGTTGAAAGAAACCGGCACCGTGCTGGTTGAAGGTCGCGCGATTGGCCAGCGCATTGGCGCCGGTAAAGTGCGCATTATCAAAGACGTCTCCGAAATGGACAAAGTCCAGCCGGGCGACGTGCTGGTCTCCGACATGACCGACCCGGACTGGGAACCGGTGATGAAGCGCGCCAGCGCCATCGTGACCAACCGTGGCGGGCGTACCTGCCACGCGGCGATCATCGCTCGTGAGCTGGGCATCCCGGCAGTCGTCGGTTGCGGCAACGCCACCCAACTGCTGAAAGATGGCCAGGGCGTGACCGTTTCGTGCGCCGAGGGCGACACCGGTTACATCTTCGAAGGCGAACTGGGCTTCGACATCAAGAAGAACTCCGTCGACGCCATGCCGGAGCTGCCGTTCAAGATCATGATGAACGTCGGCAACCCGGACCGCGCTTTCGACTTCGCGCAACTGCCGAACGCCGGTGTCGGCCTGGCCCGTCTGGAGTTCATCATCAACCGCATGATCGGTGTGCACCCGAAAGCGCTGTTGAACTACGACGGTCTGCCGCAGGAAATCAAGGAAAGCGTCGACAAGCGCATCGCCGGTTACGACGATCCGGTTGGTTTCTATGTCGAGAAACTGGTTGAAGGCATCAGCACCCTCGCTGCAGCGTTCGCACCGAAGAAGGTCATCGTGCGTCTGTCGGACTTCAAGTCCAACGAATACGCCAACCTGATCGGCGGCAAGCTGTACGAGCCGGAAGAAGAGAATCCGATGCTGGGCTTCCGTGGCGCTTCGCGTTACATCAGCGAATCGTTCCGTGACTGCTTCGAACTCGAATGCCGCGCGTTGAAGCGTGTGCGCAACGAGATGGGCCTGACCAACGTCGAAATCATGGTGCCGTTCGTCCGTACTCTGGGCGAAGCCAGCCAGGTTGTCGATCTGCTCGCCGAAAACGGCTTGAAGCGCGGCGAGAACGGTCTGCGCGTGATCATGATGTGCGAACTGCCATCCAACGCGATTCTGGCTGAAGAGTTCCTCGAATTCTTCGACGGCTTCTCGATCGGTTCCAATGACCTGACTCAGCTGACCCTGGGCCTGGACCGCGATTCCGGTATCATCGCGCACCTGTTCGACGAGCGTAATCCGGCGGTCAAGAAGCTGTTGGCCAACGCGATTGCCGCATGCAACAAGGCCGGCAAGTACATCGGTATCTGCGGTCAGGGTCCTTCGGACCACCCGGATCTGGCCAAGTGGCTGATGGAGCAGGGCATCGAAAGCGTGTCGCTGAACCCGGACACCGTGCTGGAAACCTGGTTCTTCCTGGCGGAAGGCCAAGCCCAGGCTTGATCCATACGTGAACGGCCCATTCCCCTGTAGGAGCGAGCCTGCTCGCGAAGACGGCATAACATCCGCCATAAATGTCGGCTGATACACCGCAATCGCGAGCAGGCTCACTCCTACAAGGGGTGGGCTTTGAGATTGAAGTAGGGCGGGCTCCTGTAGATGCCGCCCTTTTTTGTGCAAGAGCATTATGCAAAGCAGCAGCAACCTATTTCCTGTCGCCCTGATCAGCGCCGAACGGCGCGGCGATCTGAGCGAAGATGTTTATCGATTGAAGCCCGGCAACAGTCCGGACTGGTCCGTGGAGATTGCCGTCACCCGTTTGGGTATGGCCGATGACTCGGCGCCACGCGGTGTGCCGGTGATTCTGTTGCACGGCAGTTTTTCCAATCGGCGTTTCTGGTTTTCACCGAAAGGCCTGGGGCTGGGCGCGTATCTGACGCGTCTGGGTTTCGATGTGTGGATTCCGGAAATGCGCGGCCACGGTTTGTCGCAGCGCAACGAGGAATATCGGCGCAATCGCGTTGCCGACTACGCTCGCTACGATCTGCCGGCCATTGCCGCGTTCGTGCGTGAGCAGAGTGGACAAGTGCCGCACTGGATCGGCCATTCGCTGGGCGGCATCACCTTGGCGGCGGCGCTCGGTGGTGAATACCTCGGTGAGCCTGCCGTGGCCTCGGCGGCGTTTTTCGGCACGCAGGTCAGCCGTACTTATTGGCCGCTGAAAATCCCGCCGGTGGAGTGGAGCGGTCGCTTCATTCTCAAGCGCTTTGCGCAGCTGTCCGGCTCGCGCCTTAAACGTGGCCCGGAAGACGAGCCGATTGGCTTGGCCATCGAAAGCATGCGCTGGTACGGCCTGTTCGGCCGTTTTGGCGACAAGGACAAGGACTGGTGGGCCGGTCTTGCCGATGTGCAGATGCCGGTGCTGGCGGTGAGTGCGGTAGGGGATCATCAGGATCCGGCCTGGGCCTGTCGCAAACTCTTCGAGCAGATGGGGTCCGAGCACAAGCAGTTCGTCAATCTGGGGCGCGAGCACGGTTTCAACGACAATTTCGGTCATGTCGAAATGTTGGTGAGCAAAGCGGCGCAGACTGAAGTGTGGCCGCTGGTGGCGCGCTGGTTGAACGATCAGCAGACGCCGTTACTGGGCGAGAAGCCGGATCTGGCAGCGGCGGTTTGAGTCGCAGGCGCTGAAGAGGGCATTTCGTTCGGGTCGGCTTGCGGCTAAGATATGACGCATTGTGTGGTTCTGGTCATATTTGGTGGCTGTTTAGCTATTACGTTTCAGGGTTTGTTCAGGTTCGTTCAGCGACCATGGGATGGACTAAGGTAAACAGCGACTGCCGGAACTCGTCTCTTCAGAGTGCGTCATCCTTGATCGTCTTCCTTATTGCAGGAGCTTTTCGATGAACCATTACCTTACGCCTGACCTGTGCGACGCCTATCCGGAGCTGGTGCAGGTGCTGGAACCGATGTTCAGCAATTTCGGCGGCCGTGATTCGTTCGGCGGCGAAATCGTGACCATCAAATGCTTCGAAGACAACTCGCTGGTCAAGGAACAAGCGGAACTCAAGGGTAACGGCAAGGTGCTGGTGGTCGATGGCGGTGGTTCCCTGCGCCGTGCGCTGCTGGGCGACATGATCGCCGAGAAAGCCGCGAAAAACGGTTGGGAAGGGCTGGTGATTTACGGTTGCATCCGTGACGTCGATGTTATCGCGCAGACCGATCTGGGCGTGCAGGCGCTGGCCAGCCACCCGATGAAGACCGAGAAACGTGGTATCGGCGACCTCAACGTTCCTGTGACGTTTGCGGGCGTGACGTTTCACCCGGGCCACTTTATTTATGCGGACAACAACGGCGTGATCGTCTCGCCGAGTCCGCTGAAGATGCCTGAATAAGAATTTCGACAAAGGGATGCGGATGTTCGAGGAAGAAAACGCGCAATGGGGGCTGGTGCATGCCCTGGTGCTGGACGGTAAAGGCGGTGCGCGTTCGATAGCCCGGACTGAACTCGACGATTTGCAGCTGCAGGCTCATGAAAGCCTCTGGCTGCATTGGGATCGCAGTCATCCGCAAACCCAGACCTGGCTGCGCAAATCCAGCGGACTCAATGAATTCACCTGTGACCTGCTGCTGGAAGAGAACACTCGACCGCGCCTGTTGCCGCTGCCGGATTCCGAGCTGCTGCTGTTTCTGCGCGGGGTCAATCTCAATCCGGGCGCCGAGCCGGAAGACATGGTCTCGGTGCGGATTTTTGCTTCCGCGCAGCGGGTGATTTCTCTGCGTTTGCGTCCGTTGCGTGCCACCGATGAGTTGTTGGCGGAACTGGCGGACGGCAAAGGCCCGAAAACCTCGTCTGAACTCATCCTTTATCTGGCGCAGTTTCTCACCAACAAGGTTCAGGATCTGGTCACTTGCCTCTCGGAAATCGCCGATGAGGAAGAAGAAAAGATGGATGCCGACGAACGGTATACCCCGGAGCACGGCACCATTTTGCACATCCGTCGCAGGGCGGCCGGACTCAAGCGTTTTCTCGCTCCGCAGCGAGACATTTTCGGTCAGCTGACGCGGATCAAAATGCCGTGGTTTGTCGATGATGATGCTGATTACTGGAACGAATTGAACAACAGCCTGACCCGCTATCTCGAAGAGCTCGAATTGACCCGAGAGCGCGTGGGGCTTGTGCTGGAGGCCGAAGATCGGCGTTTGAGCGAGCGTATGAATCGCACGATGTACCGCTTCGGGATCATCACCTGCATTTTTTTACCGATGAGTTTCATCACCGGTCTGTTGGGCATCAACGTTGGCGGAATTCCATTCTCCAGCAGCCCTTATGGTTTCCTGATCGCCTGTTTGACGGTGCTCGCCCTGGCCTTCGGTCAGTGGTGGTTATTCCGTCGTTTGCGCTGGGTATGAAGATGGCGCATGTGACCCGACCAAATTTGCCCGCGTCTTTCACAGACATCACGAGAGGTGCGTATGCACGATCCGTTTGAACAGTCTTTACGCGACATGCTCAACGCTTCGCCGTCCAGCCGCGACGACGATGCGTGCCTGGGCCGTGTGCTCAAAACCGCCAACCGCCAGGTCGGCGCTGGCGATCTGTTCAGCCTGCTGGGCCGCTGGTTGCCCGCGCTGATGATCGCCCTTAACAACGGATCGGCCCATGTCTCGCCGGTCTCCCGTCTTCGTAAACCTACCGCTCGCACTGCTGATAAGGCTGATTGAATATGGAACTTGATCTCTGGACTCAGAGCCTCGTCACTGCAATGACTGCGTTGTGGACCAAAGTCGCCAACTTCATCCCGAACCTGTTCGGCGCACTGGTTGTGCTGCTGTTGGGTTTCGTCGTGGCCAAGCTGCTCGACACCTTGTTGTCCAAGTTGCTCGCCAAGCTGGGCCTTGATCGCCTGATGGGTGGCACCGGGCTGACCAAATTGATGTCGCGTGCGGGGCTGCAAGTACCGATCTCGACCCTGATTGGCAAGATAGTCTATTGGTTCGTTCTGCTGATTTTCCTGGTTTCTGCAGCAGAGTCCCTTGGCCTTGAGCGAGTTTCAGCTACGCTGGATATGCTGGCGTTGTATTTGCCGAAAGTATTCGGCGCCGCGCTGGTGTTGCTGGTAGGTGTTCTGCTCGCTCAACTGGCCAATGGTCTGGTGCGCGGGGCGGCAGAAGGCGTAGGCCTGGACTACGCTTCTGGATTGGGGCGAATTGCCCAAGGGCTGGTGATCATCATCAGCATCTCGGTCGCGATCAGTCAGCTTGAGGTCAAGACTGACCTGCTGAACCATGTGATTGTCATCGTACTGATTACCGTTGGTCTGGCAGTTGCGCTGGCCATGGGTTTGGGAAGCCGGGAAATTGCCGGTCAGATTCTTGCGGGAATCTATGTGCGTGAGTTGTATCAG
>NZ_JBIUWQ010000115.1:0-3079 GCF_044743525.1 Pseudomonas sp. NPDC087598
TTTCAGAAGTTTTCGAAGAATTCCTCAACAACTTCAACCACTTGCGCTTCCGATCTCTCGTCAGCGGGAGGCGAATTCTACAGCGTTACTCGCTGTTGTCAACACCTCTTTTTCAACTTCTTTTCGACTTCGATAAACTGAAGCACCTGCTGTCGAAACCTACATAACTCATTGAATCTTAAGGAGTTTTCCGTTTCGACTGCGCCGGAAGTGGGGCGAATTATAGGCCTCCAGAATCTGCCGTCAATCGTTAATTTCTCTTTTCTTGCAGAATCTGCTTTTTAGCCAATAACCGCGGGATTCGACGAGCCACAGGAGGGATGCGCAGCAATAAAAGCAGAGCACCTATAAAGGCATAGACCGCCCACTCCTTAAGATCCGCACGTACGATCCACAGCATATGCAACAAACCCAACCCCAGAATCACGTATGCCAACCGGTGGAGCTTCTTCCAGCGGACACCCAACCGACGCTGACTGTAGCGATTGGAAGTCACCGCCAACACCAATAAGCCAAGGAATCCCAATGTGCCGACAATAATGTACGGTCGCTTGCGTAGCTCTACTCCCAGTTGCGACCAATCGAAACCCAGAATAAATGCCATGTAGCTACATAGATGTAGAACCACATAGGCAAAACACCAAAGCCCCAACTGCCGGCGAACAGCAATCCACCCCGCCCAACCGGTAAGCTTTTGCAGAGGCGTCATGCTCAGGGTGATCAACAACAGCACCAATGTACCGAGACCCAACCGATCAACCAGCACCTTGCCAGGATCCGGCCCAAGCAGATCTGCAAAAGCCTGATAGAACCACAATAGCGGCCAGATCGCTGCCGCAATGAAAACGCCTACACGCCATAACGGGAATCGCATCAGTAATTCTTCCGCAGATCGAGTCCTGTATATAAAGAAGCGACTTCATTCGCGTAGCCGTTGAACATCTGTGTGTCGCGCACATTCGGCTTGAACAGACTGTTCGGCAGCCGACGCTCGCGCGCCTGGGTCCAGCGAGGGTGATCAACTGTCGGATTGACGTTTGCATAGAACCCGTATTCATCTGCCGCAATGCTTTGCCAGGTTGTCTTCGGCTGCTCGCTGACCAGACTGATTCGCACGATGGATTTGACGCTTTTGAAGCCGTACTTCCAAGGCACCACCAAACGCAGCGGCGCGCCATTCTGATTCGGCAGTTCGCGGCCATACATGCCCACCGCCAGAATCGCCAAAGGATTCATCGCCTCATCCAGTCGCAAGCCCTCTACGTAAGGCCAGTCGATCAAAGCAAAACCAGACCGCTGTCCCGGCATGCTCTTGGGATCCTGCAACGTTTCAAAGCGGATGTATTTGGCATTCGAGGTTGGCTCGACTTGCTTGAGCAGTGCCGAAATCGGAAAACCAATCCACGGAATAACCATCGACCACGCCTCAACACAGCGCAGGCGATAAATACGCTCCTCCAATTGATACGGCTTCATGAAGTCTTCCAGCGCATAACGCCCTGGCTTCCCCACCTCCCCGTCAACCACCACACTCCACGGTTCGGTTTTCAGCGAACCGGCATTCGCCGCTGGATCGCCCTTGTCGGTTCCGAACTCATAGAAGTTGTTGTAGTGGGTGGCATCTTTATAAGGCGTGATCGCCTCATCCTTGACGCTGACCGCTCCCCACTTGGAAGCAGAGAGCTTATCGGCAAGCCAGGCAGGCGCCTTGCCAGTCTCGACATCGGCATATCGCGCCGCATCGTCGGCACTTGCCCAGCGCGGAAGACTGCCCACGGCAATACCGGCCGCGGTGGCTCCGAGCAGCTGACGTCGAGAAATGTAAATGGATTCAGGCGTGACATCCGACTCGTGGCAGTCAGACGCTTTAGGGATTTTGATCAGCATGACAACTCCGCAGCTTTGGAGGACAGATGCACCCGTAGACTGCGGAGTATGAGGGAAATTACATCACTCGACGTTTTTGTGCCGACGAAGATGCAAAAGGTACTGAATCGGCCCGGAAGCCGCATAGGCGAGGAACACCAGCAGCAGAATGCGCGGCGGATCGCTGAAGACCACGGCGAACACCAACACCACTGCGAGAATCGCAACGAAAGGCACCCGCCCTTTCAAGTCCAGCTCCTTGAAGCTGTTGTACTTGATGTTGCTGACCATCAGCATACCGGCCGCTGCCACCATCAGCGCAACCAGGAAGGACATCTTCGAACCCTGAATGCCGTAATCGCTGAACGCCCAGACGATGCCCGCCACCACGCCGGCCGCAGCCGGACTGGCCAGACCGATGAAATAGCGTTTGTCCGCAGTGCCAACCTGAGTATTGAAACGCGCCAGACGCAACGCCGCGCCCGCTACATAAATGAAGGCAACCATCCAGCCGACCTTACCCATGTCACCCAATGCCCAACCAAAGGCGAGCAATGCAGGCGCAACACCAAAGGCGACCATGTCCGACAGCGAGTCATACTCGGCGCCGAACGCGCTTTGCGTATTGGTCATGCGAGCCACACGGCCATCGAGACCGTCGAGCACCATGGCGACGAAAATTGCGATCGCAGCAAACGCGAAGTACTTGCTCGCGCTGGCGGAGTCCCCGGCGCTCAAGGCAGCCTGGGCACTCATCGAGTTGATGATGGAATAGAAGCCTGCGAACAGGTTGGCAGTGGTGAACAGATTCGGCAGCAGATAGATACCACGATGCCGGACTTTACGACCTTCTGCGTCGTGCCCTTCTTCGATGTGTTCATCGATGGGCAGCAGGCTTTCGGCGTCAGAAGCCTTGTTCGGCTCTTCGGGACGTTCGCTCATGGACATTACCTTGCAACGGTTTGGAGAAATTCGACGGGTGTCTGGGACGACGGTTCGGCCACAAACGATGCAGCTTTATACCAGAACCACAGTCTCAAACGAAAAAACGCGGCCGAGGCCGCGTTTTTCGTACAAGGGACGACGACTTAGTTTTTGGCTTTGTCGACGATCTTGTTGGCACCGATCCACGGCATCATGGAGCGCAGTTGCTCACCGATGATTTCGATACCGTGAGCGGCGTTGTTACGACGCTTGGCGGTCATCGAAGGGT
>NZ_JBIUWQ010000115.1:3086-5849 GCF_044743525.1 Pseudomonas sp. NPDC087598
GTAGCCGGTTGCGCCTTCGCTGATGAACATTTTGGCGTATTCGCCGTCCTGAATACGTTTCAGGGCGTTGCGCATGGCCTGACGGGATTCGGCGTTGATCACTTCCGGACCTGTCACGTACTCGCCGTATTCAGCGTTGTTGGAGATCGAGTAGTTCATGTTGGCGATACCGCCTTCGTACATGAGGTCAACGATCAGTTTCAGTTCGTGCAGGCACTCGAAGTAGGCCATTTCAGGCGCGTAGCCAGCTTCAACCAGGGTTTCGAAACCGGCTTTTACCAGTTCAACGGTACCGCCGCACAGAACGGCTTGTTCGCCGAACAGGTCGGTTTCAGTCTCGTCCTTGAAGGTGGTTTCGATGATGCCGGTACGGCCGCCACCAACGCCTGCCGCGTAGGACAGTGCAACGTTTTTGGCGTTGCCCGAGGCGTCCTGGTAGATCGCGATCAGGTCAGGGATACCGCCGCCTTTCACGAACTCGGAACGTACGGTGTGGCCCGGGGCTTTCGGCGCGATCATGATCACGTCGAGGTCGGCACGCGGAACAACCTGGTTGTAGTGGATAGCGAAGCCGTGGGAGAAGGCCAGAGTGGCGCCTTTCTTGATGTTCGGCTCGATTTCGTTCTTGTACAGGGAAGACTGGAACTCGTCCGGGGTCAGGATCATGACCAGGTCGGCAGCAGCAACAGCGGAAGCAACGTCGGTCACTTTCAGGCCGTGAGCTTCAGCTTTGGCAACGGTGGCCGAACCTTTACGCAGACCAACGGTAACGTCGACACCGGAGTCTTTCAGGTTGCACGCTTGGGCGTGGCCCTGGGAACCGTAACCGATGATGGCAACTTTCTTGCCCTGGATGATCGACAGGTCGCAGTCTTTATCGTAGAAAACTTTCATGAATTTCCCCTTTATATCCAGGCCGTTCAGGCCATTCGCTACTTTGGTTTAGATGCTGAGTACTTTGTCGCCGCGGGCAATGCCGGTCACGCCGCTACGGACGGTTTCCAGAATCGATGCGGTGCCGATGGACTGAATGAAGCTGTCGAGCTTGTCGCTGGTACCGGTCAATTGAACGGTATACACGCTGGCACTGACATCGACGATCTGTCCACGGTAAATATCGGTGGTGCGTTTGATCTCGGCGCGCTGGGCGCCGGTGGCCTTGACCTTGACCAGCATCAGTTCACGCTCGATGTGAGCACTTTCCGACAGGTCCACCAGTTTGACCACTTCGATCAGCTTGTTCAGGTTTTTGGTGATCTGCTCGATGACTTCATCGTGGCCAACGGTGGTCAGCGTCAGACGCGACAGGGTCGGGTCTTCGGTCGGGGCCACGGTCAGGCTTTCGATGTTGTAGTTGCGCTGCGAGAACAGGCCGACTACACGAGACAACGCGCCGGGTTCGTTTTCCAGAAGCAAGGAAATAATGTGCCGCATGATTAAGTACGCTCCGTCTTGCTCAGCCACATATCGCGCATCGAGCCGTCTTTGATCTGCATCGGGTAGACGTGCTCGCTGGTATCGACCGAAATATCGATCACAACCAGGCGATCCTTCATGGCAAACGCTTCCGCCATCTGCGACTTCAAGTCTTTCGAGTCGGTGATGCGCATGCCAACGTGACCATAGGCTTCAGCCAGTTTGACGAAGTCAGGCAACGATTCCATGTACGAGTGCGAGTGACGGCTGCCATAGCTCATGTCCTGCCACTGACGGACCATCCCCAGAACACCGTTGTTCAGGATGACGATTTTTACTGGCAAGCCATATTGCAGGCAGGTCGACAGTTCCTGGATGTTCATCTGGATACTGCCCTCACCGGTGACGCAGGCAACGTCGTCTTCCGGGAAGCTCAACTTGATGCCCATGGCCGCCGGGAAACCGAAGCCCATGGTGCCCAGACCACCGGAGTTGATCCAGCGGTTCGGCTTGTTGAACGTGTAGTACTGCGCAGCGAACATCTGGTGCTGACCCACGTCGGAAGTGATAAAGGCATCGCCCTTGGTCACTTCGCAGAGGGTTTCGATCACGGTCTGCGGTTTGATCTTGCTGCCGTCGCCCTTGTCGTAAGGGAACAGGCCGCGATCACCGCGCCATTCATCAACTTGTTTCCACCAACTGGCCACGGACTCCTTGTTCGGGGTCTCGCCGATTTCCTTGAGGATCGCGACCATTTCGGTCAGGACACTTTCCACCGGACCAACGATAGGTACGTCGGCTTTAATGGTCTTGGAGATCGAAGCCGGGTCGATGTCGATGTGGATGATCTTGGCGTTCGGGCAGAACTTCGCCGCGCCGTTGATCACGCGATCGTCGAAGCGCGCGCCGACAGCCAGGATCACATCAGCGTGGTGCATCGCCAGGTTGGCGGTGTAGCTGCCGTGCATACCGAGCATGCCGATGAACTGACGATCAGTACCCGGGAAACCACCCAGGCCCATCAATGTGTTGGTCACCGGCAGGTTGAGCATTTTTGCCAGTTCGGTCAGCGGTGCGGAACCGTTGCCGAGAATCACGCCGCCACCGGAATACAGCACTGGGCGCTTGGCCGCCAGGAGCATTTCTGCCGCCTTGCGGATTTGCCCCGAGTGGCCACGAACGGCCGGGCTGTAGGAACGCAGCTTGGCTTTTTTCGGGAAGACGTATTCGAACTTCTCAGCCGGGTTGGTCATGTCTTTCGGGATATCGACCACGACCGGGCCCGGACGACCGGATTGCGCCAGGTAGAAGGCCTTCTTCATGACTTCCGGGATTTCCGAAGCGTGC
>NZ_JBIUWQ010000116.1:0-5819 GCF_044743525.1 Pseudomonas sp. NPDC087598
AACTGCCCGCTCGCCGTCTGCACAAAATTGCCGACATTCACCGTCAACCGCCCCGCCTGAATCACGCTGCTGTTGGTCCAGCTGTCCGCGTTCAGCGTCAGGCCGCCACGGGTTACCAGCGAGCCGCCGGCGTTCATCACGTTGGCCGTCGAGATACCGAACTCACCCACCCCGACATGTGTCACCGAACCGCCGGCGTTGAGGAAATTTGGCGCAGCGAGGGTGAAGTCAGTGTTGGCGGTTTCCACCAGACCATTGCGGTTATCGAACAGGCTGCCAATCTGGAAATCGGTTTTGCCGTTGGTGCCGAGCGCGCGCAGTTTGCCGCCCTGGTTGTCGAGATTGGCAGCGCGAATCGCCAAGGTGCTGGCGCTTTCGATCAGGCCGCTGCTGTTGCTCATATTGCCGTCGACACCCAGATCGATGCTGCTGCCGCTGATCTGGCCGTTGTTGTTGCTCATCGAACCGGCGGTGGTTTTCACCACGCCGCGCGCATAGATCCCGCCGCCGCTGTTGTCGAGCGTGCCGCCACCGGTATTGAGCAGGATGTTGCCGGTGTTGGCGGCAATTCGACCGCCGTCGCTGTAGATGCCGCCCAGTGCTTGCAGGTCGAGGCGACTGCCTTCGATTTTGCCGCCCTGACCGTTGCGCAGTACGCCGTTCAGGCGGGTTTGCAGCAGGCCTTTGAGACTTGAGAGCACCCCGCCACGGCTTTCGAGGCTGGCCGCTGTCAGGTTGAGGTCGCCATTCTGGGCGATGATCTTGCCGCCCTGGTTGTCGATGGCGCCAGTGCCCGTGTTCACAGTCAGCGCAGTCATGCTTTGCGCTGCACCTTTGGCGTTGTTCAGCGCGGCGGCGGTGATGGACACGCCGGCATCGCGACTCGAGATCAAGCCATCGTTTTCGTTATGCAGCGTGCCGCCAGCGGTGATATCCAGTTGATCTTTGGCCGACAGGGTGCCGCGCTGGCTGTTGTTCAGATCGCCGCTGGTGAGCAAGCTCAGAAGGGTCTGGCTGATCAATTGCCCGCCCCGGTTATCAATGCTGGCGGAGCGGTTGATCAAGAATCGGCCGGTACTGCCCAGAGCACCATTGGTATTGATCAAGGCACCGAGCAGGTCGAGGGTGACGCTGTCATCGCCAACCAGACTGCCGCGGGTGTTGTTCAGTTGCGTACCGGTGAAATTGAGGGCTTTCGTGGCGCTGATTCTGCCGGAGGTGTTGTCCAGCGTGGCGGCGCGGATATCCAGTGCGTCGCCACTTTCGATCAAACCGCCCGCAGTGTTGCTGATGTTGCCGCCGTTGATCGTCAACGTCTGCTTGCCGCCGCTCGTGACGGTGCCGCCGCTGTTATCCAGACTGGCGGCGGTGATGCTTACCTCGCCGAGACCACCGATGCCACCTTTGCTGTGGTTGAGCAGTGCGCCGCTCAGGTCGATGTTGACGTTGCCGAGCTGGCTGGAGATCGCACCTTCCAAACTGTTGTCGACGGCGCCGCCGTTGACGTTTACGCCCTTCCAGCCGGAGACCAGACCGCCCTGGTTGTTCAGATCGGCCGCCGTAACAGTCAACTGATCGTTGCTGATCAGGTTGCCGCCACGGTTATCGAGGTTGTTGCCGCTGAGGCTGAAGCTGTTGACGCTGGAGATTTCGCCCTGCTGGTTATTCAGGTCACGCAGGGTGGCGATGCTCAGCACGCCTTTGCTGTTGATCACGCCATTCTGGTTATTGAGATCGCGCAGATGGGCGATGCTCAACAGCCCTTTGCTGCTGATCAGGCCGTCCTGATTGTTCAGGTCCTGCGCGGTGGCGCCCAGATCGATCGCGGCAGCGGAAACACCCACCAGTGTGCCGCCCTGATTATTCAGACCGGTGCTGTTGAGGGTCAGTTGTTGTGCGGCGCGGATGCTGCCTTTGTTGGTGTTTTTCAACAGGCCATCGACGCTGACCTCGATATCGCTGTCACTGAGCAATACACCGCCGTCGCTGTTATCCAGACTCGCCGTCCGAATCTGCAACGCAGCGGCGGCAATGATGCCTTTGATCGAAGTCAGCGCGTTGTCGAGGGTCAGGGTGAGCTTGTGGTTGCTCAGCAGTTGCCCGCCGCTGTTGTCCAGCGACTTGGCGATCAGTTCGAAAGCCTTGTCGCTGGAAATCTCGCCGCCACGGTTGTTCACGTCGGCGAGATTTTTCAGCAGTAACTGGCCCGGCGCGCTGAGGGTGCCGCCCTGGTTGTTCAGTGCGCCGCCATTCAGATCCACAGTGACCGTGCCGTTGCTGCTGAACAGCTTGCCGCCCTGTTGATCGAGGCCCTGGATATTGGCGATCAGCGAGTTGCCAGCGCCGAGGCTGCCCGTCGCGTTGGTCACTTGGCCGGCGCGGATCTCCAGTTGATCGGCGGCGTAAATGCTCGCCCCATCATTGTTATTCAGTGCGCCGGTGCTGATGTTCAGTTTGGCCTTGCTGCTGATCACACCTTTTTGCTGGTTATCCAGCGCACTGCTGTTGAGGGTGAGATTGCCGTCGGTCAGCAGGCTGCCGCCCTGGTTGCTGACCGCGCCGCGAGTGTCGACGGTGAGCGCTTTGGCGCTGGAGACGGTGCCGGCGTTGTTGTTGAGACTTTGCGCATTGATCGCCAAGGCCCCTTCGCTGACGACACTGCCTTGCGCGTTGTTCAGATCCGCAGAGAGGTTGATCGCCAGATCTTTCTGGCTGGTCAGACGTCCGCTGTTTTCCAGCGTCTTGCCGGTCAGTGTCAGCCCGGTGTCACCGGACAGCAGGCCTTTGTTGCGGTTGATGACGTCGTTGACGGTCAACGCCAGATTGCCACCGGCGAGCATGTAACCGCTGTCGCTGTTGTCGAGCCAGGCACCGATCAGGCTGACATCGCTCTTGCTCGACAGCTCGCCGTTGCGGTTGTCGACACGGTCGACATTGAGGCTCAGCGCTTCGGTTGAACCGATCAGGCCTTCCTGACGGTTATCCAGAGTGGCGGCTTTGATCGTCAGGCCGTTGTCGGCAATGACCACGCCGTCCCGGTTATCGAACATTGTAGTGACGCTGAAGTCGACATCGCCACGACCACGTATTTCACCGTGGCTGTTGTCCAGACTGGCGCTGCGCGATTCAAGGCCAGCCGAGGCGATCAGACCTTTGACGTTGCTCAGGGCACGGTCGACGACGAGGGTGAGTTTTTCATTGCTCAGCAGTTTGCCGCCGTCGTTGTTCAGACTTTGCGCGTTGACGGCCCAAGCCTTGGCGGCAGAGATTTCGCCGGCGCTGTTGTTGACGTCCTTGAGGTTTTTCAGCAGCAACTGACCCGGCGTATGGATGTTGCCGCGCTGGTTGTCGAGCAGACCGTTGTTCATGTCCAGGGTCAGGTCGCCGTTGCTGAACAGCTCGCCGCCGTCCTGTTCCAGCGAAGTGAGCGAAGCGTCCAGCTTCTTCTGGCTGCCGATAGTGCCGCCAGAGTTGTCCAGGTGCGCGGTCGTGAGCAACAACGTGCCATCGGTGGCGAGGCTGCCGCCCTGCCGGTTCTTGAAGTCGCCGGTGGTCAGGGTCGAATCGGCCTTGGCGCTGATGATGCCGTTGTCGCTGTTATCGAGGCTGCCACTCTTGAACGTCAGACCTTTCTGCGAGGCGATCAGGCCGCCCTGGCTCAGCACGGAACCGGTGGCGGTCAGCGCCATCGCTTCAAGGCTCGACAGTTTGCCCAAGCGGTTATCGAGGCTGCCGGCAGTGAGGGTCATCTGCCCTTCGCTGCTGATCAGGCCTTGCTGGTTGTCCATGGCCTCGTCGAAGGTCAGCTCCAGATTCTTCTGGCTGACGATGCGCCCGCCGACGTTGCTCAAGCCGATGCCGCTGAGGGTGCTCGCGCCTTTGCTGAAAATCAGGCCGTTGCTGGCGTTGATGATCTGCGCGACTTTCAGGCCCAACGTCGTGTCGGACAGCACCTTGCCGCCCTCGCTGTTGTCGAGGCGTGCGCCGTTGATGTGCAGGTCCAGTTGGCTGGAGAGTGTGCTGGCGCGGTTGTCGATCTGCTCGACGTTGACCGTCAAGGCCTTGAGCGAACCGACCAGACTGTCCTGATGGCTGTTGAGGGTTTTGCCGGTGAGTTTCAGATTGCCTTCGGCGACCAGTTCACCGTGTTGTTGATTGAGGCTGTCGATGTTCGCATCGATATCGCCCTTGGCGGAGATCCGGCCGCCATCGTTGGTCACGGCTTTGGCTTTGAGGCTCAACACACCGGTCGAAGTCAGCAGGCCGCCATTGCTGTTATCCAGCGTGTTGCCGTCGAAGGTCAGCGCGGTCTTGCTTTCGAGGCGGCCCTTGTCGCGGTTGTCCAGGTTGCTGATCAGCAGTTTGGCTGCCTGATCGGCGCGCAAGGTGCCGCCGCGATTGTCGGTGGTGGTACTGCTGACGGTCAGGGTGTCCAGGCTGGAAATCTTGCCGGCGCGGTTATCCAGGCGCGTGGCCTGCACGTCCATGCCGCCGTTGGCCTGGATCAGGCCCTTGTTCTGGTTGTTCAGTTGCTCGCTGATGCGTGTGGTCAGCGTGCCTTCGCTGGTCAACTGGCCCTGCTGGCTGTTGTCGAGCTGTTGGGCGTTTAGCGTGAGATTCTGTTTGGCGCCGATCTTGCCGGTGCGGTTGTTGATTGCGCCGAGGGCGCTGATATCGAGCAAACGGCCGGCGCTCATCAGGCCGGCAACGTTGTCCAGCGAGGTGACGTTGAGGACCGCGTCGGTCTGGCTGCTGAGTTCGCCGTTGCTGTTGATCAGTTGGCCGATGGTGGCGGTGAGGCTGGCGTTGCTGGTGATCACGCCTTGGCTGTTCAGCACCTGCGCGGCATTGAGGTTCAGGGTGACGTTGCTCTGCACCTTGCCGGCATTGCGGTTGTCCAGCGTACCGGCGGTGATCGCAGCGCTTTGCCCGTTGAGGGTGCCGCCCTGGTTGTTCAGGGTCTGCGCGGTATTGACAGTCAGGTTGCGGCTGGCGGTGAGGCTTTTGCCGCTGTTGTCGAGGTTCTGCGCAGTTATGCTCAGGTCGCCACTGGCATTGCGGCTACCGTCGGCGTTGACGCCCGCGTCGATAGCACCCACGTTGGTCAACTGGCCGCCGGCACTGAGAACGACACTGTCGCGTGCGGCCAAGGTCTGGCGGTTGGTCAGGTTGCCCTGGGTCTGCACGTTCAGTGCGGTGCCGGCGTAGACCGGGCCGCGCGCTTCAAGACTGGCGGCTTTGACGTTAACCGCACCAGTGGCCGAGGTATCGGCGAGGCTCAATTGGCCATTGGCATCGAGCTGAATATCGCCGCCGCTGGCAATCAGTTTGCCGTCGAGTTTCACCCCGACCCCGGCCTCGGTGCCGACCAGTTTGATCGCGCCGGCGTACATGCCGCCGAGTGCCGAGGAGTCGATGGCCAGTTGCGGTTTGGCGCTGCCGTCATCGGCGCGGGCGGTGGCGTTCAAAGTCTGCGCGTTGACGTCGTTGCGACCGGCGACGATCGTCAGATTCTGCGCCTGGATCTCAGCGTTGATCTTTGCGCTGCGGGTGATGATTTCGAAGCGGTCGACGTTGGTTGCGTTAAGACCGGCGCCTTCGATGGCGACAGAACCCTGATCGACCTGAAAGCGATCCAGGCGACCGTTGTCGAGCACCGGTTTACCGGTGCTCAACGTCACCCTTGGCGCGTTGATGAAGCCACAACCATTACAAGTGATGCCGTAAGGGTTGGCGACGATCACGCGTGCCGACTGCCCCGCCACTTCGGTGTAGCCGCGTAGCTGGCTCGGATTGCCGCTGATGACTTCGTTGAGAAT
>NZ_JBIUWQ010000117.1:0-2964 GCF_044743525.1 Pseudomonas sp. NPDC087598
ATTCGCAGGAAGTGGTTTCGACCGACTTCGTTGGCTCGCGCCACGCCGGTGTGGTCGACGCTGAAGCGACCATCGTTCAGGACAACCGCGTTGTTCTGTACGTCTGGTACGACAACGAGTTCGGTTACAGCTGCCAGGTAATCCGCGTGATGGAAGACATGGCCGGGGTAAACCCGCCAGCGTTCCCGCGCTAAGCTTTAGCTGCACATGAAAACGCCCCGACTTAGGTCGGGGCGTTTTTGTTTGTGGAAGATTAAAAGTTGCAGTCGATCGGAAGTATGTTGTCAGTGCCGACCTCTTCGCGAGCAGGCTCGCTCCCACAAGGATTCGTGAGCGACACAAATTCAGTGTGGGAGCGAGCCTGCTCGCGAAGGCGGTTTATCGGGCGCCGCCGGGTACAGCCGCTTGTGCCGTGCGCAGCTCATGCTTGTTGCCACGGAACAGCACCAGCGTCGCAATCAATCCCAGCACCGCCGCGCCACTGAGCCAGATCCCCGGCGCAGCCTTGTTGTCCAGCACATGAATCAGATAAGTACACGCCGCCGGCGTAAAGCCGCCGAAGGTCGCCGTCGCGAGGCTGTAGGCCAGCGAAAATCCGGTCGTACGCACTTCCACCGGCATGATTTCGGTCAGCGCCACGACCATTGCGCCGTTGTACGAGCCGTACAGGAACGACAGCCACAATTCGACGATCAGCAGATGACTGAAGCTCGGGTTGGCCACCAGCCACGACAATGCTGGATAAGCGGTCAGAATCGCCAGAATCGTCGCCGCCAACAGTAGGGGTTTACGGCCGATCCTGTCGGAAACCGAGCCCATCACCGGTAGCCAGAAGAAGTTCGACAGGCCGATACATACCGTCACCAGCAACGCATCGAAGTCCGACAAGTGCAGTTCAGCCTTGCCGAAGGTCGGGGTGTACGCGGTGATCAGATAGAAGGAAACCGTGGTCATCACCACCAGCGCCATGCCGGCGATGACAATGCCAAAGTTCTGACCGATCGAACGGACGATTTCCCGCAGGGTAGGGCGATGCTTGCGCGCCTGGAATTCCGGGGTTTCTTCCAGTGAGCGACGGATGACGAAAATCACCGGAACGATCATGCAACCGATCAGGAACGGCACGCGCCAGCCCCAATCGCCCATTTGTTCCGGGCTCAGCCAATGGTTGAGACCCACACCCAGCAGTCCGGCGAAGACCACCGCCGCTTGTTGGCTCGCAGATTGCCAACTGACGAAAAAGCCTTTGCGGCCAGGTGTGGCGATTTCCGCCAGATAAACAGACACACCGCCCAGCTCGACGCCGGCGGAAAAGCCTTGCAGCAAGCGACCGAACAGCACGATCAGCGGTGCGGCGACGCCAAGTGTGGCGTATCCCGGAACGCAGGCAATCAGCACGGTGCCGGCAGCCATCAAGGCGAGCGTGATGATCAGACCCTGGCGACGCCCGTGACGGTCGATGTAGGCACCGAGGAAAATCGCCCCCAGCGGACGCATCAGGAACCCGGCGCCGAAGGTCGCCAGCGAGAGCATCAAGGAAGCGAAGGCGCTGTCGGCCGGGAAGAAGGTCTTGGCGATGGCCGTGGCGTAAAAGCCGTAGACCATGAAGTCGAACATTTCGAGGAAGTTGCCGCTGACAACGCGAAAGATCGCTTTGCCTTTGCCCGTGGTGGTGGACATGTTCAGTTACTCATTATTGGATTTTATAAACGCGTAGCATCCGTTGGGAGCGAGCGGGCCCTTTGATTCATAATGGCTGCCGCGGTTTTGCAGGGAGATGAATAATTGTTCACTGGACGGTGGCCTGGACTTGTGATTTTGGCTGGCATATTGGCCGGCTGCGGCAATGGTGACTCCATGGAAAGCTTTGGTGGGCCGACCATGGGCAGCACGTATTCGATCAAATACGTACGCCATGCGGGTCTTGCCGATCGTGCGCAAGTGCGCAGCGAAGTGGAGGGTATCCTCCGCGAAGTCGACCGGCAGATGTCTACCTACCGTCATGATTCGGACATTGAACGCTTCAACGATCTGCCGGCCGACCGCTGTCAGAAAATGCCAGCATCGGTGCTCGAATTGGTCCGGGTTGGTGAACAACTGTCAGTGCAAAGCGAAGGATCCTACGACCTCACTGTCGAACCGCTGATGAACCTCTGGGGTTTCGGTCCGCAAGGTCGCGAAGAAAAGGTCCCGAGTGCGGCTGCCTTGGCTGAGGTGTTGAAGAAGGTGGGTCATCAGCATTTGCGCATCGAGGGCGATCAGTTGTGCAAGGACGCCGCCGTCGAAGTCGACTTCAACAGCATCGCCGCCGGTTACGCCGTCGACACGATCGCCGCCAGGCTGGATGCCATGGGTATCCACGATTACCTTGCCGAAGCCACGGGTGAGTTGAAAGCCAAGGGCAAGAAGCTCGACGGCTCGCCGTGGCGCATTGCTCTGGAAGAACCGCGTGATGATCAGCAAGTCGCCGAGCGTGTCATTGATGTCGATGGCTACGGTGTCTCCACTTCCGGCGACTACCGCAACTATTTTCTGCAGGACGGTCGGCGCTATTCCCACACCTTCGATGCGCGCAGCGGTGCACCTGTCCTACACAACCTGGCGTCAGTCACGGTGATTCATCCTTCAGCGTTGATGGCCGATGGACTATCGACGCTGTTGCTGATTCTCGGGCCTGAAAGGGCTTGGGACTATGCCGAAAAGCATGACATTGGTGCATTCTTTGTGATTCGTGCCGATACAGGTTTTGTCATCCGCACCAGCAAGGCTTTCGAGCGGCTCAGTGGCGCAAAAATTGACTGAGAACAGTACGAAAGCTGGCGTTGTAGTGCAGGCAAAAGTAGCCTACGACGCGACCAAGGGTTAATGTGCGCGGCGTTGACGCTTCTATAGACTGTGTCCGGGTTCTTTTGTGGCCCCGCATTGTTCCTTCGCGCGGCCGGTCGGCGTGGGTGAGCCGCTGGT
>NZ_JBIUWQ010000117.1:2974-4452 GCF_044743525.1 Pseudomonas sp. NPDC087598
TGAGGAGTACGCATGGCTGTCTACAACTACGACGTGGTGGTGCTGGGTTCCGGCCCGGCGGGAGAAGGCGCGGCAATGAACGCCGCCAAAGCAGGGCGCAAGGTCGCGATGGTCGACAGCCGTCGCCAGGTCGGCGGCAACTGCACCCACCTCGGCACCATCCCGTCCAAGGCACTGCGTCACTCGGTGCGGCAGATCATGCAGTTCAACACTAACCCGATGTTCCGGGCGATCGGCGAGCCACGCTGGTTCTCCTTCCCGGACGTGTTGAAAAGCGCCGAGAAGGTCATTTCCAAACAAGTTGCTTCGCGTACCGGCTACTACGCCCGCAACCGCGTCGACGTGTTCTTCGGCACCGGCAGCTTTGCCGACGAGCAAACCATCGAAGTGGTCTGCGCCAACGGCGTGGTCGAGAAACTGGTGGCCAAGCACATCATCATCGCCACCGGCTCGCGCCCATATCGCCCGGCGGACATCGATTTCCACCACCCGCGTATCTACGATAGCGACACCATCCTCAGCCTCAACCACACCCCGCGCAAACTGATCGTTTACGGCGCCGGCGTGATCGGTTGCGAATACGCGTCGATCTTCAGTGGTCTGGGTGTACTGGTCGAGCTGGTCGATAACCGCGGTCAGTTGCTGAGCTTCCTCGACTCGGAAATCTCCCAGGCGTTGAGCTACCACTTCAGCAACAACAACATCACCGTGCGCCACAACGAAGACTACGATCGTGTGGAAGGCGTCGACAACGGCGTGATCCTGCACCTCAAGTCGGGCAAGAAGATCAAGGCTGACGCCTTGCTCTGGTGCAACGGCCGTACCGGTAACACTGATCAGTTGGGTCTGGAAAACATCGGCGTCAAGGTCAACAGCCGTGGCCAGATCGAAGTGGACGAGGCGTACCGCACCTGTGTGCCGAACATCTACGGCGCAGGCGACGTGATCGGCTGGCCGAGCCTGGCCAGTGCCGCCCACGACCAGGGTCGTTCGGCAGCCGGCAGCATTGTTGATAACGGTAGCTGGCGCTTTGTGAATGACGTGCCGACCGGCATTTACACCATTCCGGAGATCAGCTCGATCGGCAAGAACGAGCAGGAACTGACGCAGGCCAAAGTGCCTTACGAAGTCGGCAAGGCGTTCTTCAAGAGCATGGCGCGTGCGCAGATCGCCGGTGAGCCGCAAGGCATGCTGAAAATCCTGTTCCACCGTGAAACCCTGGAAGTGCTGGGCGTTCACTGCTTCGGTTATCAGGCGTCGGAGATCGTCCACATCGGTCAGGCGATCATGAACCAGCCGGGCGAACTGAACACCCTGAAGTACTTCGTCAACACTACGTTCAACTACCCGACCATGGCTGAAGCCTATCGGGTAGCGGCGTACGACGGCCTCAACCGGCTTTTTTGACGGGCTCCGGCCGGTGGCCTGAGCCGGCCGGGGAGACCGAGTTCAGCACTTCTCGAGGGGGGCAGTGGCCA
>NZ_JBIUWQ010000117.1:4462-5721 GCF_044743525.1 Pseudomonas sp. NPDC087598
GACTCGCCGACTTCGGCGTTGAAAGTCAGTAATCAGGCTGTCAACGCCGAAGTCGGCGAGTCTGCGCATCAGCGCAGGCTCGTTGACGGTCCACACCGAGACATGCAGCCCCTGACGCTGCGCCTTCTGCAGGCGTTCCGGCGTACACAGCGTCCAGTTCAGCGCGAGAATCTCACAGCCATAGCTTGCCGCGACCTTCAACGGGTCGAGCCAGGCGTATTCGGCCACCAGTCCTCGTGACACGTCCGGCACCAGATCCAGCGCCGCTTTCAAGACTTCCCGCGAACTCGAGGTGATCGTCACCTTGTCCAGCAAGCCATGCCGCTGCGCCATTTCACGAATGGCCAGCACGGTGGTTGCCGCGCGGGTGCGTGATGCGCTTTTGACTTCAAGCTGCCAGTGCTCGAAATCACACTTCTCGAACAACTCCTCCAGCGTCGGAATCGGGCACGGCTTGATCCAGCCCGGGCCACCCTTGCGCGCATCGTAGGTCACCAGCTCGGCGGCGGTATGCTCGACGACTTTGCCGCGCCGGTCGGTGGTGCGCTTGAGGGTCGGGTCGTGAATGACCATCAGCTCGCCGTCCTTGGACAGGTGCAGATCCAGTTCGCAACGGCGCACGCCGTGCTTGAGACATTCCTGAAAGCTGCTCAGGGTGTTTTCCGGTGCTTCGCCCTTGGCGCCGCGGTGGCCGTAGATGAGGGTCACGGTTCTTCCTTAATTTAAATGCCTGATTCGTTCTGTTCGCGGGCCAGACGTCGTTCCTGGGCCTGCTTCTGCAAGATATAGCGGGCGAGCAACTGGCGTTGGGCGTCGGTCAGGTGTTCGAACTCGGTACCGACGTCATAACCCTCGCCCTTGCGGTCGCAATGGGTGACGCGGGCGCGCAGCAACAGGCCCAGCGCCTGTGGCATGAGCACCAGTTTCACCGACAGGTGTGCACCCGTGGCGATCGGCGTCGGGTACTGAAAGTCGATCCCGCCCTCGGAAATGATCACCGGTTGCGGCTCGCCGATATGGCCGAGCACGGTCAGGGCGACCACCTGGCTCAACAGGTCGATGCGCTTGTTCTGGGATTTCAGGAACGCGGCGATGGCCCGGTCGCGTTCACTGATCTGGCGCAGCAGGTGCTGCGACTCGAATTCGCTCAGGTGCAGTTCGCTGAGCAGATTGAAAAGCGGGGAAGCATCCTGCAACACTTCCTGGCCTGCGGCTTCGGGAGCGGACAGGGGCCGAATTTCCAGTGCGATCGTGTCCTC
>NZ_JBIUWQ010000118.1:0-5510 GCF_044743525.1 Pseudomonas sp. NPDC087598
AATAAAACCACATACCACATGTCCTACAGTCACATGAAAACATACACGTCCTAGTACAAGATCACGATGTCGAAAATCGGTTTGATCGGCTCGGACACCAACGCTTGCAGCGGGTGGGATTCGATCGGCAGGCGGAAACCGGCAAGCTTGGCCATGTGCCCGGAGTTACCGGCAGTGACCACACCGACGCGCTTGGCGCCGATGAAACCCTTGTTGGTTTCAACGCCGATGCACACGCCGTTTTCCTTGCGGAAACCGATCACCTCAGTCTGCTGGATCAAGTCCACGCCCAAGGCGTCGGCGGCACGGGCAAAGCCCCAGGCCACGGCATCGTGACGGGCGACGCCGCCGCGACGCTGAACAGTTGCGCCCATCACCGGGTAGCGGGTGTTTTTCGAGCAGTCGAGGTACGGGATTTCGTCCGCGACTTGCTTGGCGTTGAGCAACTCACCATCGACGCCGTTGAGGCGGTTGGCGCTGACCCGACGCTCGGAGTCACGAATGTCCTGCAGGGTGTGGCACAGGTTGTAGACACCGCGCTGGGAGAACATCACGTTGTAGTTGAGGTCTTGCGACAGGCCTTCCCACAATTTCATCGCGTGTTCATAGAGGTGCGCCGACTCATCCCACAGGTAGTTGGAACGTACGATGGTGGTGTTGCGCGCGGTGTTACCGCCGCCCAGCCAGCCTTTCTCGACCACGGCAACGTTGGTGATGCCGTGCTCTTTCGCCAGATAGTAAGCAGTCGCCAGACCGTGCCCACCGCCGCCGACGATGACCACGTCGTAGACCTTTTTCGGGGTTGGCGTGCGCCACATGCGCTGCCAGTTTTCGTGGTGGCTGAGCGAGTGTTTGAAGAGGCCGAAGCCCGAATAGCGTTGCATAGTCGTTACTCCAAAACCGCTCAGCGATAAACCGGGAAGTCTGCGCACAGGGCCGAAACCTGCTGGGCAACATTGGCCTCGACATCGGCATCACCGAGGTTGTCGAGGATGTCGCAGATCCAGCCGGCCAGCTCCACACATTGGGTCACTTTGAAGCCGCGAGTGGTCACCGCCGGGGTGCCGATGCGCAGGCCGGAAGTGACGAACGGCGACTGCGGGTCGTTCGGCACGGCGTTCTTGTTGACGGTGATGTGCGCACGGCCAAGGGCGGCGTCGGCATCTTTGCCGGTCAGGCCCTGACGGATCAGGCTGACCAGGAACAAGTGGTTGTCGGTGCCGCCGGACACTACATCGTAGCCACGTTTGATAAACACGCTCGCCATCGCCTGAGCGTTGTCGATCACTTGTTGCTGATAAGCCTTGAAGCCTGGCTCCAGCGCTTCTTTGAAGCACACGGCTTTACCGGCGATGACGTGCATCAGCGGGCCGCCCTGAGCGCCGGGGAACACCGCCGCATTGAGCTTCTTCTCGATCTCTTCGTTGGACTTGGCCAGGATCAGCCCGCCACGTGGGCCGCGCAGGGTTTTGTGCGTGGTGGTGGTGACCACGTCGGCGTACGGCAGCGGATTCGGGTAGAGGCCAGCGGCAACCAGACCGGCGACGTGGGCCATGTCGACGAACAGCAACGCGCCAACCTTGTCGGCGATCTGACGGAAGCGCGGGAAGTCCAGAGTCTTCGAGTAGGCGGAGAAACCGGCGACGATCATTTTCGGTTTGCACTCGACGGCCAGACGCTCGACTTCGTCGTAATCGATCAAACCGGTGTCGGTGTTGATGCCGTACTGCACGGCGTTGTAGAGCTTGCCCGAGGACGACACTTTGGCACCGTGGGTCAGGTGACCGCCGTGAGCCAGGCTCATGCCGAGGATGGTGTCGCCCGGCTGGATCAGCGCCAGGTAAACAGCACTGTTGGCCGAAGAACCGGAGTGCGGCTGGACGTTGGCGTAATCGGCGCCGAACAGTTGCTTGGCGCGTTCGATGGCCAGCGCTTCGACTTTATCGACGTGCTCGCAGCCACCGTAGTAGCGCTTGCCCGGATAGCCTTCGGCGTATTTGTTGGTCAGGCCGCTGCCTTGCGCTTCCATCACGCGCTTGCTGGTGTAGTTCTCTGACGCGATCAGCTCGATGTGATCTTCCTGGCGTTGCTCCTCGGCATTCATCGCCGCCAGCAGTGCATCGTCGTAACCCTGGATCTGGTCTTGCTTGCTGAACATCGCGTCTCTCCCAGCGGCATCTGTGCGCCATTCGTCTCGGTAAGGCACCGGCAATCACGGCAGTGCCCTTTGATGCCGATGGTATGACCGGCGCAGACAGCTCAAATGCCTACGGACGCCACGCAAAGGTGCGTTTACGACATGGCAGGAAATGCCCTCTTTCGAAACGGCGTAGATCCCTGTGGGAGCGAGCCTGCTCGCGAAGAGGCCGGCACTTCCAACATTGAAGTTGCCTGACAGACCGTTTTCGCGAGCAGGCTCGCTCCCACAGGGTTATGTGTATGCCGCGCGGACGGCGAGCAACAGGAGAAAATGCGCGGGGTAGAGGGCGTAGGCCCAGCGTTGCATCGGCGGAGCCTGAAGATGTCGCGCATGTCGCAACAGGAACATTCCGAGCAGTGGCGCAATCAGGCATGTCGCAATGCCGAAGATCGCCACCTCATTGCCGAATTGTGCCGATTCGAACAGCGTCTGCCATTGGTTCGCCGCCAGACACACCAACCCCGGCAGCAGGCTGAAATACCATCGACGGCGGAACACCAGCAGCATCGCCAACGGCAACAACACACCAAAAACGCCAAACATCAGTCGCTCCAAGAACAGCGCCGCCAGCAGCAGACTGACGCCGCCGAGCAGTCGCGAAGCCAATGTCCGATCCTGCCAGCCCCGCGCCACCAACAGCCCCAACGCCAGCGTCGGCATCACATTCAACGTATCGGGATCAGGAATGTACAAGCGGTAAGGAATTTCGCTCACAACGCTGAACAGCAACAGCCAGCCGAGATAACGCCATTCGGTTTTCTGCGCCCCGGCCCGAGAAAGATTCGCCGCCATTGCCAGACAAAACCAAGGGAACGCGAAACGTCCTGGTACATACAGCCAATCGGCGCTGATCCCGACATATCTCAGGTGATCGAGCAACATGTTCAGCAGTGCCAGCCACTTGAGCAGATCCAGTGCGCCGTCACGTTTACTCAGGTGCATAATCGGCCCGTGTCCTTGTACAGTTCTGACAGCGACATCCCGTGTGCTCCCCGGAAGATCTTCGGTAAAGTGCGCACCATCATTGACCAACGAGGCGCCACAAGCGTTTCGATCACGGAAGCCGGCCATGACCGACAAGAGCCAACAATTCGCCAGCGACAACTATTCCGGTATCTGCCCTGAAGCCTGGGCTGCCATGGAACAGGCCAACCACGGCCACCAACGCGCCTATGGCGACGATGAATGGACCGCACGCGCGTCTGATCATTTCCGCCAACTGTTCGAAACCGACTGCGAAGTGTTCTTCGCCTTCAACGGCACCGCCGCCAACTCGCTCGCGCTGTCGTCGCTGTGCCAGAGTTACCACAGCGTGATCTGCTCGGAAACCGCCCACGTCGAAACCGACGAATGCGGCGCTCCGGAGTTCTTCTCCAACGGTTCGAAACTGCTGATCGCCCGTACCGAAAACGGCAAGATCACCCCCGAGTCGATCCGCGAAGTCGCCCTCAAGCGCCAGGACATTCACTACCCGAAACCACGCGTGGTGACCCTGACCCAAGCCACCGAAGTCGGCAGCGTCTACACCCCGGAAGAAGTTCGCGCCATCAGCGCCACCTGCAAGGAACTGGGCCTGCACCTGCACATGGACGGCGCACGTTTCTCCAACGCCTGCGCATTCCTTGGCTGCTCGCCAGCCGACCTGACCTGGAAGGCCGGCGTCGACGTGCTGTGCTTCGGCGGCACCAAGAACGGCATGGCCGTCGGTGAAGCGATTCTGTTCTTCAACCACAAACTGGCCGAAGACTTCGACTACCGCTGCAAACAGGCCGGGCAACTGGCCTCGAAAATGCGCTTCCTGTCGGCACCGTGGGTCGGCATTCTCGAAACCGACGCCTGGCTCAAATACGCCCGCCACGCCAACCACTGCGCGCAACTGCTGGCAGAGCTGGTCAGCGACATTCCGGGTGTCGAGTTGATGTTCCCGGTGCAGGCCAA
The DNA here is from genome assembly GCF_044743525.1 of Pseudomonas sp. NPDC087598. Classification (NCBI taxonomy): domain Bacteria; kingdom Pseudomonadati; phylum Pseudomonadota; class Gammaproteobacteria; order Pseudomonadales; family Pseudomonadaceae; genus Pseudomonas; species Pseudomonas sp. NPDC087598. The sequence continues at coordinate 4,139 of NZ_JBIUWQ010000118.1, forward strand.
CGGCGTGTTCCTGCAACTGTCGGAACCAGCGATTGCCGCGTTGACCGCCAAAAACTGGCGTTTCTACACCTTCATCGGCAAGGGCGGCGCCCGCTTCATGTGCTCGTGGGACACCGAAGAAGAACGCGTACGCGAACTGGCCCGCGACATCCGCGAAGTCATGTCTGCCTGATTCCCTGGCAAATGAACGCCTGGATGAGGGGATCTCCTGTAATGAGGTAATCCCCTGTGGCGAGGGAGCTTGCTCCCGCTGGGCTGCGTAGCAGCCCCAAAACCTGAGCCCGCAGTTTTCCAGACAGGTTGCATGGCTGGATTTACGACTGCTGCGCAGCCGAGCGGGAGCAAGCTCCCTCGCCACAAAGTCCAAAACCCATCTCAGTCGCGTCAGCTCCTTGGTCTACATTGTTTGTCGAGCCCTCCGCTCACATAACAATAAGCAGGAGCATCGGCATGTCGTTACAAGGCAAAACCCTGTTCATCACCGGCGCCAGCCGTGGCATTGGTCGTGAGATTGCGCTGCGTGCCGCCCAGGACGGGGCCAATATCGTGATTGCGGCGAAGAGTGCCGAACCCCACGCTAAACTGCCCGGCACCATCCATAGCGTCGCCACCGAAGTCGAAGCGGCGGGCGGCAAGGCCTTGGCGCTGCAAGTGGATGTACGCGATGAAGACGCCGTGCGTCAGGCGCTGGCTCAGGCCAACGAGCATTTCGGCGCCATCGACGCGCTGGTCAATAACGCAGGGGCGATCAAGCTCACCGGCGTGCAACATATCGAACTCAAGCGTTTCGACCTGATGCATCAGATCAACACCCGCGCGGTGTTGCTGTGTAGCCAGGCCGCTCTGCCCTATCTGAAAAAATCCGCCGGACACATCCTTAACCTGTCACCGCCGTTGAATCTGGCGAACAAGTGGTTCGCCCAATACAGCCCCTACACCGTGACCAAATACGGCATGAGCATGCTGACGCTGGGGATGAGCGAGGAGTTCGCCAACTACGGCATCAGCGTCAACTCGCTGTGGCCGCAGACGATGATTGCCACGGCGGCGATCGAGTTTCAGTTGGGTAATCGGGATTCGTTCAAGCACGCGCGTACGCCGGCAATCATGGCGGATGCGGCGCATGTGATTTTGAGTAGTAGCGGACGGCAGATCAGCGGGCGGTTGTTGATTGATGAGGAGATTCTGCGCGAGAGCGGCGTAACCGAATTCGATCATTACCGCTTTGATCGAGAAAGCGACGCGGCGTTGATGCCGGATTTGTTCGTTGACTGAAAAGCCCCTCACCCTAACCCTCTCCCTGTATGTACCGGACACATGGTGGACAGGTGTTCGGACACATGGTGGACACTTTTTAATAGACACATTGCTC
>NZ_JBIUWQ010000119.1:0-5339 GCF_044743525.1 Pseudomonas sp. NPDC087598
ATGCATTTTGCGCCTGGGTTTTCAGCTCTACGCGGGTCTGCGAATAACCTCCCGCGAGGACCATGCTACCCAGGGCTACCGCCGCCGCCAACCGATGCTGTTTCATGCTATTTCCTTGTTCATGCGCCGAAAGGGCAATCGAGTAAAGCCGCGAGCTTATCAGGCCGCCACGACCAATGGCTACCGGCATGAGAGCAGTAAACCTGCGATAAGTTCAGGGATTAAAACGCATTTGGGCAAACGGACGATGAAGCTTCTGTCATCTGATCCTGAGAGTGAGCGACTCGTCTGTCCGCACGACTTGGCGTAATGGCCACTTGCCGCACAGGCGCAAGCTCAGGCATAACAGCGCAACAATTCGACAAGGATGTTTATCTTGCGCCTCTTATTCCGTGTGCTGACCCTGATCGTTCTGCTGCTGGGACTCGTCCTCGCGGTGGTTTTGTATTACGTCGCCAATCCGAAATTACCCTTCTACACCCCCGTGCAGCAGGTGCATTACCTGAATCAGTGGTCGCAGGCAGAACGCGAGACCTACTACTTCACGCCGCAGGGCACTCAGGTCAAAGGTCTGCGTTATGAGTGGTTCCAGGCGCTGGAGTTGCCTTTTTCGCAGCAGCGTTTCGCCTCGCCCGAATACCTCGCGCGTTTTGGATTTCTGATTGATCCGCAACAGAAAGCCACGCCGAATAATCCCGGCAATCTTCCTGTCGGCTTTGCGCGGCACCAGAATCCCGGCAGCACCGAGCAATATCTGGACATAACTTGCGCCGCTTGCCATACCGGCGAATTGCGCTTTAACGGCCAGGCCGTGCGCATTGATGGGGGCTCGGCGCAACACGTATTGCCTTCCAGTGTTCCTACGCTGCGCGGCGGCAGTTTCGGACAAGCCATGGTCGCCAGTCTGACCTCGACTTACTACAACCCTTGGAAATTCGAACGTTTCGCGCGCGAGGTTCTAGGCAATGACTACGACGCACGCCGCGAGCAACTGCGCAAAGACTTCAAAAACTCGCTGAACACCTTTCTGAAAGTCGCCTGGAATGACACACACCGCGGCCTCTACCCCACTGAAGAAGGCCCGGGACGCACCGACGCATTTGGGCGGATTGCCAACGCAACGTTCGGCGATGCCATTTCTCCCGCCAACTATCGCGTCGCCAACGCGCCGGTGGACTACCCGCAGTTATGGGACATGTGGACGTTCGACTGGGTGCAGTGGAACGGTTCTGCGCAACAGCCGATGGCACGTAACATCGGCGAGGCATTGGGTGTCGGCGCCACCCTGAACTTCTTCGATGCCAACGGCCAACCGCTGCAAGGCGATGAGCGTTATGCCTCCAGCGTCCGTGTGCGTGATCTGCACAAAATCGAAGAAACCCTGCAACGCCTGCAACCACCCGCGTGGCCGGAAGACGTATTGGGCGCTGTCGACAAACCGCTGGCCGCCAAGGGCCGCGCACTGTTTGCCGAGAACTGCGCCGGCTGCCACGTCCCGCGCAAGACCTTGGAAGGTGAACGCTGGGTGCAGCATTTGCACCTGTTGCCCGTGGACGTGATCGGCACCGATCCGAATGCCGCCAACAACATCGCCAGCCATCGATTCGACCTCACGGCCCTGCAATGGGACCTGAAAGAGCTGGAAAACATGGACGTGAAACTGCACCCGTCACCCAAGGAACCGCTGGATCTGAGCCAGTTGTCTGTGGCCAAGGGCCTGGCGTACGTCACCGCATTCGTCGAAAACCGCGCGTATCGCGAAGCAAACATCACCGCGCAAGAGAAACCGCTACTTGACGGTTTTGGCCTGCCGATCGGTGTGCGCGAAAAAGTCGCCTACAAGGCGCGCCCCTTGGCCGGCGTCTGGGCCACTGCGCCGTTTCTGCACAACGGTTCGGTGCCGAGCCTTTATCAGTTGCTGTCGCCACAGGATGAGCGCGCCACCACCTTCTATAAAGGCACTTTCGAATACGACCCACGGCATCTGGGTTATCACACCGAGGCTTTTACCAACGGTTTCCTGTTCGACACGCGGATCACCGGCAATCACAACAGCGGCCATGAATTCCGTGCGGGTGAACGCGGCAATGGCGTCATCGGCCGCTTGTTGCAGCCCGAAGAACGTTGGGCGTTGCTGGAATACCTGAAAGTCCTCGGCGGTCCACTGGAGGCGCAATTGCCATGATCTCGACCTTCAAGAAAGACCTGCCGCCGCTGGCCCGGTTCTGGTTGTGGCTGGGGCGTTTGCTGGGCAAAACCCTGCTGTTGTTACTCGCCATCGGCCTGCTTGGCTGGGCCATTGCCTCGGCCTGGTTTGCCTGGCAGCACCGTGGCCCGGTTTCAGCGCTGGAGCAGATCCCGCCGGGCGAGTCAGCGATGACTCAAGATGTGATTCAGACTGCCGTACGCATTGTCGATCAACACCGTGAAGCGACCCGCTATCTGCGCGACGCTCATGCCAAGGCGCATGGTTGCGTGAAGGCGCAGGTGCTGGTTCTGCCGCAACTTGCCCAGTCGTTGCAGCAGGGCGTGTTCAGCGAGCCGGGGAAAACCTGGCAGGCGCTGATTCGCCTCTCCAACGGCAACGCCTATCCGCAGTTCGACAGCATCCGCGATGCCCGGGGCATGGCGATCAAACTGCTCGACGTACCCGGCAAACCCTTGCTCGGCGACCGCGAGCAACAGCGCGAACAAGACTTCGTGATGTTCAGTCACCCGAACTTCTTTGTCAGTGATGTCGCCGAGTATCGTCAGAATGTGGCTGCGCAGGCTGACGGCAAAAAGGTCATGGCGTTTTTCCCCGGGTGGGATCCGCGTACCTGGCAGATCCGCCATCTATTTATCGCCCTCGCGACCTTGTCGCCGGCGCCGGAAAGCCCGACGCGCACCACGTATTTCTCGGTCTCGCCGTACAAGTTCGGCGAGTCGAACGCCAAGTTCCGCGTGACGCCGGATCCCGACAATTGCCCGGCCTACACGTTGCCCCGACAAAATAAGGAGCTACCGAACTTCCTGCGTAGCGCCCTGACTCAGCAACTGTCGACGGATCGCGTGCCGGCGTGTTTCCTTCTGCAGATTCAGCGCCAGGATGCCAACAAATACATGCCCATCGAAGACACCAGCATCGAGTGGCGCGAGGAGGATTCGCCGTTCGAAACCGTGGCCCGTATCACGCTGCCACCGCAGGACTTCGATACACCGCAGCAGAACCTCGATTGCGACAACCTGTCTTTCAATCCGTGGTTCGGCATTGAAGCCCATCGCCCGATTGGCGGGATCAATCGCCTGCGCAAAGCGGTGTACGAGGCGGTCAGCGACTATCGTCATCAGCGCAATGGCAGTTAATCATGGCTCTTTCTGTGCAGTTGATGAAGCCCTGACCCTTCCGGTTTCAGGCCATGTGGCGCTTGGAAGAAGGACACTGAGAATTCCGGCGTTGGCGACCTTGTCGATCAACACCTGCGCACTGATGTCGCCAGAACTGATTTTCTGCTCAAAATCTTGAGCGAGTTCCGCGATCAACTCTTGAACCTTGGGCATTACCGGGTTGGAAAAACGCAAGACTGCACCGTCGGGGGTGATCGCAAAAATACGCTGATGAGGCGCTTCACTGACACGCACCAGACTGACTTTGAGATCAGCAGGCGAGAAAAAATCCCGATGAAGATCGGTCCCGCCCGCAGCCATTCGACCCGCTGGTAATCGCTGAATCGAGTGATAAGTGCCATGCACGCGAAATCCTCGGGGGATGCGTGGCTGCCCATGGGCATTCTTGGGGAACAGCGCGCTGCGGTCGAAGCCTGCAAATTGGCAGGAGATCGGCACGGTCACAACCAGAAAGTCACTGACGTTATGTCTGAGAATAAAACCGACATTGGGATATGCCGACGGCAATGTCAGTAATAGTTTTCGCAGATAGGCGGCTGCTTCTTTGGCATTTCGATAGATCGGACCAAAGATCGGCATTGATTTGATCGGCGGTGGCGCTTGCAGGATGTCCGACCGCCAACTGGCTTTGAGCCGGCCTCGGTGGCGCCAGAGATCCCCGGCAACCACAACATTTATCTCTCCGGCCGCCAACGCCAACAGGATCCACAGGCTGCTGGGAATCGAGCCCTCTTCATACAGGCTTCGGAAACGTCGCGAATCGCCATCGGGATTTGGCGCAAGGCGCGGCGACAGCTCCTGCTCATACGGCAGATTGCTCGACGTGTACAAGAGAAGTCCGCCGTTGCCGGCACTCAGATAACATTTCGAGTATTTTCGATGCATGTTCATAACTGTGGCCAAATCGCCAATGGTGAAGAAGCGATTGCGCTGGACCCATTCCGTGGTGGCTTCGTCGGCGCCTTGAACCTTGGCCGGACGAGCATGAAAACTCGCCTCGAGAGAAAAACCCTTGGGGACGATCAACTGGCCGTTCGCACCGGCAGTCACCGCCCACTCGTGGCGCTGATCCATGGCTGGCTCAGGTAGTTTTTCCTGGACCGCGCTGACTTCAGTCTCAATTCGCTGAGCGCAATAGAACCGCCCGTCCCTGCTTTTCAGAATGAACCAGTGCAACTCGGTACTTCGTGGCATTTTCAGCAAGCCGTGCAAACACGCTGCGGCGTCGTCGCTCGAGAGGAATGCAGGTTTGTCTGCCATGAATGACAGCGCATCCGTGTCGTCGGCAGTAACAGTGGTGGTTGCAGAGGGAGTTGGAGGCATGCGGTCGGGCTCTCGACAGGCAATGGGATCGGGGCCATGACCTGAAAGGGTCATGAACAACAGGAGCCATTGTCCGAAAGCGGTGCGACTGGCAGGCACTACATAGATATAGGCCGTGAAAAAACCCAAACGCCAGACAGCAAAAAGCCCGCACTAGGCGGGCTTTCTGTGGAATCTGGCGTTCAGTGTTCCAGATTCCGAATATGGCGCAGCGGACGGGACTCGAACCCGCGACCCCCGGCGTGACAGGCCGGTATTCTAACCGACTGAACTACCGCTGCGCGAAACGCTTGAAACGAATGGTGGGTGATGACGGATCGAACCGCCGACATTCTGCTTGTAAGGCAGACGCTCTCCCAGCTGAGCTAATCACCCTTCGCTTCGTTACGGGACGCATTATGCCACAAGTTTTCATAAAGTGTTGATTTAATTGAAGTTTTTTTCAAATAAATCTGAAAACCGGTGAAACGACACATCCCACGGGTACAACCTTGGAGCAGAAAAAAACCCGCCTTGGCGGGTTTTTCCGTGGTGACCTGGCGTTCAGTGTTCCAGGTTACCGAATATGGCGCAGCGGACGGGACTCGAACCCGCGACCCCCGGCGTGACAGGCCGGTATTCTAACCGAC
>NZ_JBIUWQ010000120.1:0-4926 GCF_044743525.1 Pseudomonas sp. NPDC087598
ATCGGGTCGCTGCGCAACTTATGCCAGGCGCCCGACAGGGTCATCATGCCGTTGATCATGCCGCCCCAGCTTGGCGCCAGCAGTACCAGCGACATCACCATGCCGAGTGACTGCGCCCAGTCCGGCAGCGCGGTGTAGTGCAGGTGGTGCGGGCCGGCCCAGATGTACAGAGTGATCAGTGCCCAGAAGTGCACGATCGACAGGCGATACGAATACACCGGACGCTCGGCCTGTTTCGGCACAAAGTAGTACATCATCCCGAGGAAACCGGCGGTGAGGAAAAAGCCTACGGCGTTGTGTCCGTACCACCCTTGCACCATCGCGTCGGTTGCACCGGCATACACCGAGTAGGACTTGGTGAAACTCACCGGCAACTCAAGGTTGTTGACGATGTGCAAAATCGCCACGGTGATGATGAACGCACCGAAGAACCAGTTGCCCACATAGATGTGCTTGGTTTTGCGCTGCATGATCGTGCCGAAGAACACGATCGCGTAGGCGACCCAGACGATGGTGATCAGGATGTCGATCGGCCATTCCAGTTCGGCGTATTCCTTGGAGCTGGTGTAACCCAGCGGCAGGCTGATTGCTGCCAACAGAATGACAAGCTGCCAGCCCCAGAAGCAGAAAGCGGCGATTTTCGGCGCAAACAATTGCGTCTGGCAGGTGCGCTGTACCGAGTAGAAGGAACTGGCGAACAGGGCGCAGCCGCCGAACGCGAAGATCACGGCGTTGGTGTGCAGCGGGCGCAGGCGGCCGAAACTGGTCCACGGCAAATTGAAGTTGAGTTCGGGCCAGACCAATTGGGCGGCGAGAAAAACCCCGAGCCCCATGCCGACGATGCCCCACACCACCGTCATAATGGCGAATTGGCGGACCACCTTGTAGTTGTAGGCGGTACTGATAGAAGTGTTCATGGTTCCCCATCCACGGTTCAGCCGAAGTGAGCGCGGGTAAAAAACGCCGCGAATCCTTCGCCTGGAGTTATAGGCAGACTAAAAGCGAGGCAAGCATGGACAAACAGCACAAGGCCAGTATTGACGGGGATCAATGGGCGCAGTGCGTGCGGGATCATGGGTGGCTCTGGAACGCCGCCAGTAGTGAGGCTTCGGCGACGTTGATCCTCGCGCATGGGGCGGGGGCGCCGATGGATAGCGACTGGATGAACGATATGGCTGGGCGCCTTGCCGGGCTTGGGGTGAACGTGTTGCGGTTTGAGTTTGCGTATATGGCGCAGCGGCGGGTTGATGGGGTTAAGCGACCGCCGAATCCTGCGGGGAAATTGCAGGAGTGTTGGCGCGAGGTGTATGGCTTGGTGCGACTTCATGTCGCTGGGACTTTGGCCATTGGTGGTAAGTCCATGGGTGGTCGGATGGCTAGCCTTGTTGCGGATGAGTTGGGTGTTGATGCGCTGGTGTGTCTGGGTTATCCGTTTTATGCGGTTGGGAAACCGGAGAAACCGCGGGTTGAGCATTTGGCTTCTTTGCAGACGCGGACTTTGATTGTGCAGGGGGAGCGGGATGCGCTGGGCAATCGTGAGGCTGTCGAGGCTTACACTTTGTCACCGAGTATTGTGGTGGCGTGGCTAGCGGCCGGAGATCATGATTTGAAGCCGTTGAAGGTTTCCGGGTTTACCCATGAACAGCATTTGGCTAGCGCTGCGCAGAAAGTAGCTGTGTTTCTCAAGGGTGTACCGAAATTCTGAGCCAGATGAAGATCGGCTCCCTTTCCCCCTCGCCCCTGGGGGAGAGGGCTGGGGTGAGGGGGATCGATCTTGAACGCGACACACTTTTCGATCTGTGTGCATATCCGTTGCTGCGGTTAAGCCCACCTAGGGTTTCGCCCTGACGGCGACTCACTTTTTTTACAAACGCCTAAAAAAAGTAAGCAAAAAAACGCTTGCTCCAACGTGCGGCCCGCTCGCTGGGGCTCGGGGTTCCTTCGCTCCGGGATTCATCCGGGGGGCATCGCCTACGGTTTGCTTCGCTGCACCTCCTCTCGATGCATTTGGCTTCGCCAAACGGTCGCTGCGCTCCCACCCCCGGATAAATCCCTCCACTCAGCCTTCCGACGTCGCCCGTGGATCAAGATCAAAAGCTACAGCCGAGCTAACGCTCATCCTTTGAGTGGGGCGGCATGCGCCGCGTGCGGGTGGTAAACATCACCCCTGTAGCTGCCGAATGCTGCGATCTTTTGATCTTGCTGTCGCTTTTTTGTGGGAGCGAGGCTGCTCGCGATGGCGGCCTGCGAGCCGACTAATCTCTAACTGAATGCACTCAATCCATTGTGGGAGCTGGCTTGCCAGCGATGGCGGCCAGCCAGCCGACCAATCTCTAACTGAATGCACTCAATCCAACTGTAGGAGCGAGCCTGCTCGCGAAAGCGGCCTGCCAAACAACATCAAAACAACAGAACAACTTCCCGTTTTTTCTGCCCGTAAACGCAATCCTGCGAGCACGTGTAAATTACACAACCCGTTACGCCATGGGGCTTACAACACCTTGCGCCGTTGCCTACGCGTACTCCAGAATCCGCCGGCTTACAAGGCTATGGAGCTGGCTATATCGTTTCCCTGTCACTGAAAAACAGTGATCGGGTTTGGTAGCCCGTCTGTAATAGCTGTGTGGCAACACCTTATAGAACCTCTTTCTTGAGGCTCGGCTTTATGGTGGTCATGCGTGGGGCTCACTTGTGAGCGCCGGGTTCCTATTGCAGCCGGTCTACCAACCCGCGTATGGCCACCACCCACTCGTTTGGTAGCGAGAGTGATGGCTCCTTAAACTGCAATAGGAGTTTCATCCATGTTCAAAATCACGCCAAACCCACCGCACACCGATCCAATCCCCCAAGACCCAACGCTTAGCCCGCAAAAGGTCAAAGAAGCAACTGATCGCGCCCTCGACTATTACCTCAGACCCGAAGACCTGGCGGCCCCGCCACCCTCGCCCAGGTTTCGCCCCATCTATCTCGTCGACCCCACGCTGGATGACGAAACCCTGCTTGTGGAAGCCTGTGAGTCGCTGTCATACGCCCATGCCAAGGCCGGCAATATCGCCAACTCAATAGGCGGCCCGGAGCGCAAACCGCTGCTGGCGCTGCAACAGGTGCTCATGATGAACGAGCTGTTGGTCAATCGATTGCTGCATAGCTTCCGTTTGCCTTAAGAATGGCGCTGGCGGTCAGCCCTCTTCGCGAGCAGGCTCACTCCTACATTGGATCTGCGGTGATTACAGATTATGCGTCCGACAACAAATCCCCTGTAGGAGTGAGCCTGCTCGCGAAAGCGGTCTGTCACGCAGCATCAATTTCAGACAGGCAACAAAAAGCCCGGACGCTTTCGCTATCCGGGCTTTCAAGATCAAAAAATCGCAGCCTGCGGCAACTCCTAAAGTGATTGGTAGGAGCTGCCGAAGGCTGCGATCTTTTTGATTTACTTGGTAATGGGTAGCCTGCCAGTGATCACAAATTTATCGAACACTTTCTGTCCAACACGCGCGGCTTGTTGAACATCAAGGTGTGTCAGTTCATCACAAAGTTTCTGTTTTTCGGGTTTTCGGGTGGGGTGTGTATTCATGCTGACCGGTCCGCGTGATTGAGTAGCGACAGGCAAACGATAGAACCTGGCCTCAATGAGCACCAGTCGGCGCATTCTGGCGCAGTTGTAGGCAGTGTCTGCATTGTTTGAGTGAGATCGTAGCCGGTAGAGAAGGCCTCTTCGCGAGCAGGCTCACTCCTACTGGAGATCTTGGTCGGGCACTTAATCCGTGATCACCACAGAATCAATGTAGGAGTGAGCCTGCTCGCGAAAGCGGCCTGCCAGACAACATCAAAAGAGCAGGGGAGCACCCGCGCCCTCGATGCGTAAACGTAATTCCGTGATCACGTTTAAATCACACAAAGCGTTACGCCATGGGGCCTACAACACCTTGCGCCGTTGCCTACGCGTACTCCAGAATCCGCCGGCTTACAAGGCTATGGAGCTGGCTATATCGTTTCCCTGTCACTGAAAAACAGTGATCGGGTTTGGTAGCCCGTCTGTAATAGCTGTGTGGCAACACCTTATAGAACCTCTTTCTTGAGGCTCGGCTTTATGGTGGTCATGCGTGGGGCTCACTTGTGAGCGCCGGGTTCCTATTGCAGCCGGTCTACCAACCCGCGTACGGCCACCACCCACTCGTTTGGTAGCGAGAGTGATGGCTCCTTAAACTGCAATAGGAGTTTCATCCATGTTCAAAATCACTCCAAACCCACCGCACACCGATCCAATTCCGCACGACCCAGCGCTCAGCCCGCAAAAGGTAAAAGAAGCGACAGATCGCGCCCTCGACTACTACCTCAAACCCGAAGACCTGGCGGCTCCGCCACCTTCGCCCAAATTTCGCCCTGTCTATCTCGTCGACCCCACGCTGGATGACGAAACCCTGCTCGTCGAGGCCTGTGAATCGCTGTCGTACGCCCATGCCATGGCCGGCAATATTGCCAACTCGATAGGCGGCCCGGAGCGCAAACCGCTGCTGGCGCTGCAACAGGTGATCATGATGAACGAGCTGTTGGTCAATCGATTGCTGGATAATTTCCGTTTGCCTTAAGAATGGCGTTGGCGGTCAGGCCTCTTCACTAGCAGGCTCACTCCTACAGGGGATTTGTTGTCGGGCACCTAATCGGTGATCACTGCAGACCCAATGTTGGAGTGAGCCTGCTCGCGAAAGCGGTCTGTCACGCAGCATCAATTTCAGACCGGCAACAAAAAGCCCGGACGCTTTCGCTATCCGGGCTTTCAAGATCAAAAGGTCGCAGCCTGCGGCAGCTCCTACATTGGAATGCGTTCCCTTGTAGATACCGTCTTGCCCCTCATCGGGCAAGTGCAAATTTCGGGTCAAATGGTTGGCCCGATTTGAGAACGGCGTAAACGAAATGCAGCAGCTT
>NZ_JBIUWQ010000121.1:0-4921 GCF_044743525.1 Pseudomonas sp. NPDC087598
GTCGTCTGGAACGGAGGCTTTGGCGTGCGCATGGCAATTTGTGCAACTTCGATCCCACGCCCGGCACGACGAGCAATTTCCTCGGCGTTGCGCTGAAGTACGTTGAAGGTACCGCCACCGACGGTCCCTAACCCACAGATGCCTACTTTGACCGGATTCACTGTGAACTCCCCATAAAACGGCCGACGCAGGGTCGGCCGGAAAACAACCGCGTGCTCGCGGTTCTCTATTAATGGCCCGGCGCTGTTGCCACCGGACCATGATCGTCAAAGGCTGACCGTGACGATGCGAATTACTTCGCGCCCAGCGCCAGTTTGGCGACTTGTGGCGCAGGCTGGTAGCCCGGAATGACTTGTCCGTCGGCCAAAACGATGGCCGGTGTGCCGTTCACGCCGATGGACTGACCGAGGGCGAACTGCCTGGAAACCGGGTTATCGCACTTGGCGGCCTTGATTTCCTTGCCATCGACCATTTTGTCCATGGCGGCTTTCTTGTCTTTCGAGCACCACACTGCTTGCAGTTGCTCGTCACCCGGTGAGCCGAGGCCCTGACGCGGGAACGCTACATAGCGCACTTCAATGCCGCGCTTGTTCAGCTCAGGCACTTCGGCGTGCAGTTTGTGGCAGTACGGGCAGGTGGTGTCGGTGAACACGGTGATGAACGATTTGGTCTCGCCCACGGCCGGGTAGACCACAGTTTCGGCCACCGGGATGGCGTTGATCAGTTTGGAGATGCCGACGCGCTCGGCTTTCTCGGTCAGGTTGACCGGTTTGCCGTCCTTGAGCTGGAACAGATAGCCCTGAACGATGTACTGGCCGTCGGCGCTGGCGTACAGCACGCGGCTGCCCTTGAGCTTGACTTCGTACATGCCCGGCAACGGGCTGGCGCTGATGCTTTCTACCGGAACCTCGAGTTCGAGTTTTTCCAGGCTTTGACGAATCGCTTTGTCGGCCGCGTCATCGGCGACGGCAAAGGTGCTGACCAACGCAATGGCTGCGGCGGCGAAAATCTGGGTCAGACGCATGAGAACTCCTGAAGGCGGACAAATGGATCGGTCAGAACGCCCGTGGGGAAACACCGGGTCATAACCGTCCATCGTGCAAACCGGCAAAGCCTAACACATAAGGTGACGGTGGCCGAATGCGCCTGACACAAGACACTCAACGCCAGCTCGCACACATTATTGTGGTCAGCATTCCAACAATGGTGGATGTTTTAGCCACGCGGGTGGTGTTTGGCGTGCAGGTCCTGCAAGCGGGCGCGGGCGACATGGGTGTAGATCTGCGTCGTGGAGAGGTCACTGTGCCCGAGCAGCATTTGCACCACGCGCAGGTCGGCGCCATGGTTGAGCAGGTGCGTGGCAAACGCATGGCGCAAGGTATGCGGCGACAGCGACTTGCCGATCCCGGCGACCTTGGCCTGGTGCTTGATGCGGTGCCAGAAGGTCTGGCGAGTCATCTGCTCGCCACGCTGGCTGGGGAACAGTACATCGCTGGGGCGCCCGCCGAGCAGTTCGCCACGGCCATCGCGCATATAGCGCTCGATCCAGACAATCGCCTCCTCGCCCATCGGCACCAGACGCTCCTTGCTGCCCTTGCCCATCACCCGCAAAACGCCCTGACGCAGGTTGACCTGCTCCAGAGTCAGGCTGATCAGTTCGGTCACCCGCAAGCCGCAGGCATACAACACTTCGAGCATGGCACGGTCACGCTGGCCGATGGCTTCGCTCAGATCGGGCGCTTTCAGCAAAGCTTCAACGTCCGCTTCCGATAGGGATTTGGGCAGTGGCCGACCCAGTTGCGGCATGTCGACACGCAATGTCGGGTCGACACTGATCAGCTTTTCCCGCAGCAGATAGCGATAAAACCCACGCACACCAGAGAGAAATCTCGCGGTGGAACGTGGTTTGTAGTTCTGCTCCAAACGCCAGGCCAGATGATCGAGGATCAACTCGCGGCCGGCGTTGGCCAGCTCGAGGTTTTTCTCCTGCAACCAGCCATTGAACAGGGCCAGATCGCTGCGATAAGCGTCGCGGGTGTTGTCGGACAGGCCTTTTTCCAGCCACAGGGCGTCGAGGAATTGGTCAATCAGCGGATGGTCGATGGCAGGCATGGGCGCTCAAGACACGCAGGCGCAGGCTCTGCGCGCAAATAAAGAGTGAACGGTTGAAATGGCCGCTAGTCTTTCATAGCCCGCTATTTCAAGGAACAGGGAGCATCAATGAACGAACAGCAAATCCTCTTGGCATTTGGCGGGATTGGCGTGGCAGCACTGGGTTGTCAGTGGTTGGCCTGGCGCCTGAAACTGCCAGCGATTCTGTTTCTGTTGTTGACCGGCATTCTGGTCGGCCCGGTACTGGGCTGGCTCGACCCACAGGAAATGTTCGGGCCGTTGCTGATGCCGCTGGTATCGCTGGCAGTGGCGCTGATTCTGTTCGAAGGTAGCCTGACGCTGCACCTGTCGGAATGGAAGGAGATTGGCAGCGTGGTGCATCGGCTGGTGACGATTGGCGCGATTTCCACCTGGATCGTCATCGCGGTCGCCACGCATTATTTGCTCGGATTTGACTGGATGCTGGCCATCCTCTTCGGCAGTCTGACGCTGGTGACCGGCCCGACAGTGATCGTGCCGATGCTGCGGGTGGTGCGGCCGAAAGCCTCGATCGCCAATATTCTGCGCTGGGAAGGCATTGTCATTGACCCGATCGGCGCCCTCCTCGCCGTCGTGGTTTATAGCTTCATCATTGCCAGCGCTGAGGGTCATGGTCTCAAACAGAGTCTGTTCACCTTCGGCGGTGTAATTCTGTGCGGCAGTGTCTTCGGCATCGCTGGCGGCTGGTTGCTAGGCACGATCATTCGGCGCCAGTGGCTGCCGGAATACCTGCATAACCTCGCCTCGCTGGCGGCGGTGCTGGGGATTTTCATTGCCTCCAACGAGGTCATGCATGAGTCCGGCCTGCTGGCGGTGACGCTGATGGGCATGTGGCTGGCCAACATGAAAGGCGTGGATGTGCGGCACATCCTGCACTTCAAGGAAAACCTCAGTGTCTTGCTGATTTCCGGTTTGTTCATTCTGTTGGCGGCTCGCCTGGACTTGAACGCCTTGATTGGGCTAGGTCCGCTGGTGCTGATTTTGCTGCTGGTGATTCAATTGATCGCCCGGCCGCTGAACGTGGTGCTGAGCACGGCGGGCTCCAGCCTGAGCTGGCGTGAGCGTGCTTTGCTGTGCTGGATAGCACCGCGAGGGATTGTCGCGGCGGCGGTGTCGGCGATTTTCGCCATTCGCCTGGATGAAGCCGGCCATGAAGGTGCGCTGCTGCTGGTGCCACTGACCTTTGCGGTGATCATCGGTACGGTGGTGCTGCAAAGCGCGACTGCACGACCGTTGGCGCGACTGCTGAAGGTCGCGGAGCCTGCGCCCAGCGGCTTTCTGATCGTCGGCGCCAACGGTCCGGCGCGAGAGCTGGGCAAGTCGCTGCAACAACTGGGCAGCCGCGTGCTGCTGACTGATTCGAGCTGGGAAAACATTCGTGCGGCGCGTATGGAAGGGCTACCAACCTACTTCGGCAATCCTGCTTCGCAGCATGCCGATGCGCATCTGGATCTGGTCGGGCTGGGGCATCTGCTGGCGCTGTCGCCATCGGGTGAGTTGAACACATTGGCGGCAATGCGCTTTCGTCATGACTTCGGGCATCAACGTTTGTTTGGTTTGGCAAGCGGTCATGAAAGCCGCCGCAGCGACAAACACCGCGCGAGCCTTGAGCATCGAGGCAATCAGTTAGGCAGCGACGCATTCACTTACGCGAAGCTGGCCAGCCAGATGGGCCAGGGTGCCGAGTTGTACAGCACGACATTGACGGATGGTTTTGGCTGGGAGGATTACCGGGCGTTGCATGGCAATCGGGCGACCCTGCTGTTCATGCGCGATGACAGTGGCTGGGTGCATGTGGTGACGCCGGAGACTACGTTGAAGCCCGGATCGGGGTGGACGTTGCTGGCGTTGATTCTGCCTGAGATTTCCAGCGCCTGACAGGACGATTCGCGAGCAGGCTCGCTCCCACAGTGATCGGGGTGAACACAACATTTGTGTCCGGCACAAAACGTGTGGGAGCGAGCCTGCTCGCGAAGGGCGCTACCCGGATTCAGATCAGGCAGAGAACCCGGGTAGCACCGGCACCGGTCGCTTGTCATCATCGATAGCAACAAAGCTGAACTGACCGTGGATCGCCTTCTCCCGGCCATCACAGCTCATGCTTTCAACAAACACTTCCACCTCAACCTTGAGGCTGGTATTGCCGACCTTGATCACTTTCCCCACCAGCTCGACGATCGAGCCAGCCGGGATGGCGTGGTTGAAGTCGATGCGATCAGTCGAAACCGTCACCAATGGCAAACGGCAAAAACGCGTGGCGGTGATGAACGACACTTCGTCCATCCACGCCAGCGCAGTGCCGCCAAACAGGGTGTTGTGGTGGTTAGTGGTCGGCGGGAAAACGGCTTTGGTTACGCGGGTCACCGAGAGTTCAGTGCGGCGCTCGATTTCCTGGTCACGGGTAGACATGAGAGATGACTCGTAAAGAGCAGACAGCAAATCGAAAACAAGATCAAAAGATCGCAGCCTTCGGCAGCTCCTACAGGATAAGGGCAGTTAATTTCAGGCAACAAAAAAGCAGCCCGTAGGCTGCTTTTTTCTGCATCGGAAGCTGGACTTAAGCCAGTTTTTCCTTGATGCGAGCTGCTTTACCCGACAGGTCGCGCAGGTAGTACAGCTTGGCTTTACGTACGTCACCGCGACGTTTAACAGCCATGCTGTCGATCTGCGGGGAGTAGGTCTGGAAAGTACGCTCTAATCAAACAAGTTTGGATTTTTTAAGTTCTGTTATCGATTTTTTCAAGGAGATGTTTTTTTTGGTGTTTTGATT
>NZ_JBIUWQ010000122.1:0-4879 GCF_044743525.1 Pseudomonas sp. NPDC087598
GTCTCGACACTCCCGCGAAGGGTCTGGCCATCTTCGCTCGGAGTATTGAGGTGCTGTTTCAAATTCACGTTGTCGCTCACGGGTGTTGTTCCACTCACTAAAGTCTCGGTCATCATCGTCATGCGGCCACCCCTTCATCGTCCCCTGTCAGGCTCTTGTAATGCTCGGCGAAGAACTCCCGAACATTGGCGCATTGTGTTTCCGTACCATCCAAACGATTGAAACGGGCGCGAAATTCCCTGGCGCCCGGCAAGGTTGCGAGATACCAGCCCACATGCTTTCGAGCAATGCGCACGCCCATCACGTCCCCATAAAAAGCGTGAAGTGCGGCCAGATGCTCTAGCAGAATGCGTTCCACCTCGATCAGCTCCGGTGCCGGCAATTTCTCGCCGGTACGCAGGAAGTGATCGATCTCGCGAAAAATCCATGGCCGCCCTTGAGCGGCTCGGCCTACCAACAGGCCATCGGCACCGGTCGCGTCGAGCACGTAGCGGGCCTTTTCCGGCGAATCGATATCGCCATTGGCAAACACCGGCATCGACACGGCCTGCTTGATCGCGGCAATCGTGTCGTACTCGGCTTCACCGGTGTACAGATCGGCGCGCGTACGGCCATGCACGGCCAGCGCGGTAATCCCGGCCTGTTCGGCGATCTTCGCCACGGTCAGGCCGTTCTTGTTGTCGCGATCCCAACCTGTGCGGATCTTCAGGGTAACCGGCACATCAACCGCAGCCACGACGGCCTGCAGGATCTCGGTCACCAATGCTTCATCCTTCAACAACGCGGAGCCGGCAGCCTTGTTGCAGACCTTCTTCGCCGGGCAACCCATGTTGATATCAATAATCTGTGCGCCCAGTTCGACGTTGGCCCGGGCCGCATCCGCGAGCATCTGCGCGTCGCCACCGGCAATCTGTACCGAGCGTGGCTCGGGATCACCTTCGTGGATCATGCGCATGCGCGACTTGCGGGTGTTCCACAGGCTCATGTCACTGGTGACCATTTCCGAGACTACAAGCCCTGCGCCCAGACGTTTGCACAGCTGACGAAAGGGCTGATCGGTGACGCCCGCCATCGGGGCGAGAATCAAGCCGTTCTGCAATGTATATGGGCCGATGCGTACCGCCGACATAGGACTTCCCTGAAGTGGGGCCGGATCATGAGAGTTCGAAAAAGGGTTGGCATGATACCCGCTCTCGATGACTGGATAAAGGCTGAATTGAACAAAATCTGAACAGTTATTCTGTTATCGCCAGCGGTTTGGTTACGCAGCGCGAAGTCAGAAAATTGCCGTCAATTGAAAAGCGCTGAGGCGATTCACTCGGGGGAGTGAAAACTGAGGCTGTAATTCACCGCTTTCGGGCCTGGATCGAGAATATCCAGCGCGATGTGGATCGGTGTTTGCGGCGGCATCTCCGCCAGGCCTTCGAGATCGCCACTGAGGTATTCACCGGGTTTGAAGCGACGACTGGCGATCAAGTGACCGTTGAGATCGGCGAAGCGCAGTTCCAGCAGTGGAAACGGTTGGGAGAACGTCGCGCGGTTATAGATGATCGCATCGACCACCAGCGCACCGCTGAACTCCGGATGGCTGCGCACCACCAGATTGCTGCTCTTGATTCTGGCGATGTCGACCTTGGACGGCACCGTGCAACCGATCTGCGGGCAGACTTGCTGGAACCATGGACGGTACTGGTCCTGCCGCGCCAGCTCATCGAAATGGTAGGCGATGTACTGAGCGGCCAGGCCACCCGCGGCAATCAGTACCAATAACAGCCAGAGCAGGCGGCGGCCCCACGGCGAGCGGCGTTTTTGCCAGTCCAGTTGCAGCGGGTCGTCGGTCAGGTCTTGCAGAACTTCGGCGCGTACGCCAGGTTCTGCGCGCTCGCGTTTTTTGCGCGACGGTTCGATCAATGGCAGATCGTCCTCGTCGACGTCGTCGCTGGCAGAAAAGCGCTCGCGGCGAGCATTCGGATCGATCGGGTCGTGCAGACGCAATTGCGGGATGGCGGGCTCGTCATCGAGATCAACCGGTTCCAGCGACAGCGAGGGTTCGGTGCGGGCGGTTGTTGCCGGCTCGGGCTCGACGATCTGCTCTTCGGTTTCCTCTTCGGGCTCGGGCAGGTGCTCATCGTCGCGTGCGCTGAACAGGCTGTCGCGCCACTCCGTTTCATCGGCTTCGGGGCTGTCGCGCCGGGCGCTGAGGGACTCTTCGCGCGGACGACCGAATTCGGTGGTCGGCTGAATTTCCCGTTGTTCGAGCCGGGCGAGTTCTTCGTCCAGATCGAGGCTGTCGAGATCCAGCTCCGAGGCGCTCCACTGCTTTTGGCTGATGGCGCGCGGCGCGGGCGGCTCGACGACAGTGGGCGATTCCACCACCGGCGGTGGTGCGGCCGGCGTTGGCTCGACAATGGCAGGTGCAACCGGCGTCACCGCGTCCTTGCCGGCGTGTTGCTCAAGCAGCTGTTTGGCGGCGTTGAACACTTGCAGGCAGGAGCCGCAACGAACCACCCCGCGGGCCACGCTCAATTGAGCATGGCTGACACGGAAACTGGTTTGGCAATGCGGGCACTGGGTGACGAAACTGTCGGTCATGCGGCGATCCGGATTATGCAGGCGGCCATTCTAGCGCCGACGGCCGGTGATGCGCACCCAGCCATCGCGATTGGCGATCGGGTCGAGATCGAAGTCCTGGGCATACGCGGCTGCGACGTCGTCGCCTTGTTCGGCGAGGATGCCCGACAGGGCCAGGCGTCCACCGGACTTGACCAGGCGGGTCAGTTGCGGCGCCAGCGAAACCAGCGGGCCAGCCAGAATGTTGGCAACCAGCACGTCGGCCTGGACCTGCGGCAGATCTTCCGGCAGGTACAGCGGGAACAGCTCGTCGGCGATGTTGTTGCGCCCGGCGTTGTCGCGCGAGGCTTCCAGCGCCTGTACGTCGATGTCGGTGCCGACGGCTTCTTTGGCGCCGAGCAGCAGGGCGGCAATGGCCAGAATGCCCGAGCCGCAACCGAAGTCGAGCACGTTGCAGTCTTTCAGGTCCTGACCATCGAGCCATTCCAGACACAGTGCGGTGGTCGGGTGAGTGCCGGTGCCGAACGCCAGGCCCGGATCCAGCAGCAGGTTGACTGCGTCAGGTTCCGGTGCGGCGTGCCAGCTCGGGACGATCCACAGGCGCTGACCGAAACGCATCGGCTGGAAACCATCCATCCAGCTGCGTTCCCAGTCCTGATCTTCGATGACTTCGCTGTGATGCTCGGGCAGCGGGCTGCCGGTCAGCAGTTCCAGATGGGCCAGTACCGGGGCGGGCTCGGTGCCGCCCTCGAACAGAGCCAGCAGATGCGTGTGCGTCCACAGCGGGGTGGTGTTGAGTTCCGGCTCGAAGATCGGCTGATCTTCGGCGTCCATGAAGGTTACCGAAACGGCGCCCACTTCAAGGAAAGCGTCTTCGTAGGTTTCGGCTTGTTCCGGGCTGATGGCGAGACGTACTTGCAGCCAAGGCATGGCGGGCACCTTTGAAAAAATATTGATTGCAGCCTAGCGGCCTGCGAGAAGCGCGCAAGTTTACGCGAGCGCAGGCGGTTTGTGGGAGAGACTTGAAACGCCATTCCCTTGTAGGAGTGAGCCTGCTCGCGATGGCGATGGTGATGTCGATACATGTATTGGATGTGTCGGCCTCATCGCGAGCAGGCTCACTCCTACAGGGATTTATGCAATCTGCAGAAACAACAAAGCCGCCCGAAGGCGGCTTTGTCAGGTGCGGGCTGGAAGCTTAGTGCTTCTCGCCAGCCAGCTTGTGCTCGAGGTAGTGAATGTTCACACCACCCTTGCAGAAGCCTTCATCACGCACCAGATCACGGTGCAGCGGGATGTTGGTCTTGATCCCGTCAACCACGATTTCGTCCAGGGCATTGCGCATGCGTGCCATGGCTTCGTCGCGGGTGGCGCCGTAAGTGATCAGCTTGCCGATCAGCGAGTCGTAGTTCGGCGGAACCGCATAACCGCTGTACAGGTGCGAATCGACGCGAACGCCGTTGCCGCCTGGGGCGTGGAAATGCTTGACCGTGCCCGGACTCGGCATGAAGGTTTTCGGGTCTTCAGCGTTGATCCGGCATTCCAGCGAGTGACCGCGGATAACCACGTCATCCTGAGTGAACGACAGCTTGTTGCCAGCGGCGATGCTGAGCATCTCCTTGACGATGTCGATACCGGTGACCATTTCCGAAACCGGGTGCTCCACCTGAACACGGGTGTTCATTTCGATGAAGTAGAAACGACCGTTCTCGTACAGGAACTCGAAAGTGCCGGCGCCACGGTAGCCGATGTCGATGCATGCCTTGACGCAG
This sequence comes from Pseudomonas sp. NPDC087598, assembly GCF_044743525.1. Classification (NCBI taxonomy): domain Bacteria; kingdom Pseudomonadati; phylum Pseudomonadota; class Gammaproteobacteria; order Pseudomonadales; family Pseudomonadaceae; genus Pseudomonas; species Pseudomonas sp. NPDC087598. The sequence goes on from NZ_JBIUWQ010000122.1 coordinate 4,344, forward strand.
CGAGCCAGAACTTCCTGGCGCGCCTGCTCGTCGATGCCCGGTGCCGGCGCTTCTTCGAGAACCTTCTGGTGACGACGTTGCAGCGAGCAATCGCGGTCGCCCAGATGGATGGCATGACCCTGGCCGTCGGAAAGCACCTGGACTTCCACGTGACGTGGGTTGGTCAGGAATTTTTCCAGATAGACCATCGGGTTGCCAAACGCCGCGCCTGCTTCGGTGCGGGTCAGTTTGGCGAAGGAGATCAGGTCTTCTTCCTTGTGCACGACGCGCATGCCGCGACCACCGCCGCCGCCAGCGGCTTTGATGATCACCGGGTAGCCGACTTCGCGACCGATGCGCAGTGCCGTTTCTTCGTCTTCCGGCAGAGGGCCGTCAGAGCCTGGAACGGTTGGCACGCCAGCTTCGATCATCGCGTGCTTGGCCGATACCTTGTCGCCCATCAGGCGAATGGTGTCGGCTTTCGGGCCGATGAAGGCGAAGCCGGAGTTCTCGACCTGCTCGGCAAAGTCGGCGTTTTCCGCGAGGAAACCGTAGCC
>NZ_JBIUWQ010000123.1:0-4530 GCF_044743525.1 Pseudomonas sp. NPDC087598
AAACAAACAACAAAAACAGACATAAACAAATAAGAAATACAAGCTGACTCACTTGAAAAGCAGCCACAAGGCGAAAGTGGAAGAACCACGCAAGATCACGCTGCAGCGTAAAACCACCAGCACCCTGCGTGTGGCTGGTAGCAAAAGCATCAGCGTAGAAGTTCGCAAAAAGAAAGTTTTCGTACAGCGTAGCCCGGAAGAAATCGAAGCCGAACGCAAGCGTGAACTGGATGAGCGTCGCGCAGTAGAAAATGCTGCCCGTCAGAAGGCTGAAGAAGAAGCCAAGCAGCGCGCCGAAGAAGAAGCGCGCCGCCAGCCTGCTGCTGCGCAAACCGCTTCCAGCGACGCCGTTGCGGCGCCGGCTGCAGCTGCCGAACCAGTACGCGAAAGCGCACCGGTGGTTGCCGCTGCTCCAGCACCGTCTGCTGACGTTCGTAACAAGCAGAACGAACAGCGCCGTCCGGACAAACCACGTGCCGACGACAACAATCGTCGCAGTGGCGGTGGTGATGGCGAGCGTAAAAACGCTCCGCATCGCGCATCGGTCAAAGAGAAAGCGCCAGCGCCACGCGTCGCGCCACGTACTACCGACGAAGAAAGCGATGGCTTCCGTCGTGGTGGTCGCGGCAAGGCCAAGCTGAAGAAGCGCAACGCCCACGGTTTCCAGAGCCCAACCGGCCCTGTCGTGCGTGATGTGCAGATCGGCGAGACCATCACTGTTGGCGATCTCGCCAATCAGATGTCGGTCAAGGCTGCTGAAATCATCAAGTTCATGTTCAAACTGGGTAATACAGCGACCATCAAACAGGTGCTTGATCAGGAAACTGCTCAGCTGGTAGCCGAAGAACTGGGCCACAAAGTGACCCTGGTCAGCGACACCGCCCTGGAAGATTCCCTGGCCGAGTCTCTGAAGTTTGAAGGTGAGTCGTTCTCCCGTGCACCAGTCGTGACCGTAATGGGCCACGTTGACCACGGTAAGACTTCCCTGCTCGACTACATCCGTCGTGCCAAGGTAGCTGCTGGCGAAGCCGGTGGTATCACTCAGCACATCGGTGCGTACCACGTTGAAACAGAACGCGGCATGGTTACCTTCCTCGACACCCCGGGTCACGCTGCGTTTACCGCAATGCGTGCTCGTGGTGCCAAGGCGACCGACATCGTGATCCTGGTGGTTGCAGCGGACGACGGCGTGATGCCGCAGACCATTGAAGCTGTTCAGCACGCTGTAGCGGCTGGCGTTCCACTGGTAGTTGCAGTGAACAAGATCGACAAGCCGGGCGCTGATCTCGATCGCATCCGTAGCGAACTGTCGGTTCACGGCGTGACTTCGGAAGAGTGGGGCGGTGATACGCCGTTCGTACCGGTTTCGGCGAAAGTCGGTACTGGCGTAGACGAACTGCTCGAAGCTGTTCTGCTGCAAGCTGAAGTTCTCGAACTGAAAGCAACCCCTTCGGCTCCGGGCCGTGGTGTTGTGGTTGAATCGCGTCTCGACAAAGGTCGTGGCCCGGTTGCAACCGTTCTGGTTCAAGACGGTACCCTGCGTCAAGGCGACATGGTTCTGGTCGGTTCGAACTATGGCCGCGTTCGCGCCATGCTCGACGAGAACGGCAAGCCAATCAAGGAAGCCGGTCCTTCCATCCCTGTCGAGATCCTCGGCCTGGACGGTACCCCGGACGCTGGCGACGAGATGAGCGTGGTTGCCGACGAGAAGAAAGCCCGTGAAGTGGCTCTGTTCCGTCAAGGCAAGTTCCGCGAAGTCAAACTGGCTCGTGCTCATGCTGGCAAGCTGGAAAACATCTTCGAAAACATGGGTCAGGCCGAGAAGAAGACGCTCAACATCGTCCTCAAATCCGACGTCCGTGGTTCGTTGGAAGCGTTGAACGGTGCCTTGAATGGCCTGGGCAACGACGAAGTGCAAGTGCGCGTAGTCGGCGGCGGTGTCGGTGGTATCACCGAGTCCGACGCTAACCTGGCACTGGCTTCCAACGCTGTACTGTTCGGCTTCAACGTGCGTGCCGATGCTGGCGCACGGAAGATCGTCGAGCAGGAAGGTCTGGATATGCGTTACTACAACGTGATCTACGACATCATCGAAGACGTCAAGAAAGCCCTGACCGGTATGCTCGGCAGCGATGTTCGCGAGAACATCCTGGGTATCGCCGAAGTGCGTGACGTGTTCCGTTCGCCGAAGTTTGGCGCGATCGCTGGCTGCATGGTGATCGAAGGTGTTGTGCACCGTAACCGTCCGATCCGTGTACTGCGTGAAGACATCGTTATCTTCGAAGGCGAGCTGGAATCCCTGCGCCGCTTCAAGGATGACGCTTCCGAAGTACGTGCCGGCATGGAATGCGGTATCGGCGTGAAGAGCTACAACGACGTCAAAGTCGGTGACAAGATCGAAGTCTTCGAGAAGGTTCAGGTTGCTCGCAGCCTCTAACTCGCGCACTTCAGGAGCCGTGATGGTCGGCCGCACTGCAATGTGTGGCGCATCACGCGGACTCTAAACGCAACGCCCGGTCTGGCTTTTGTCAGGCCGGGCGTTTGCCGCTTTCAGACCTTGCGGGTTTCACCGTGGGGCAGTAACAGGTAACAAATCATGGCAAAAGAATACAGCCGTACCCAACGTATCGGCGATCAGATGCAGCGCGAGCTGGCCCAACTGATCCGTCGTGAAGTCAAAGATCCGCGCGTCGGCCTGGTCACCATTACCGCTGTGGAAGTCAGCCGTGACGTCGGTCACGCGAAGATTTTCATCACCGTGATGGGGCAGGACAACGCCGAAGACATCGCGCAAAGCATCAAGGTACTGAATGCCGCCGCAGGTTTCCTGCGTATGCAACTTGCCCGTGAAATGAAGCTGCGCAGCGTGCCGCAATTGCACTTCCATTACGACGAATCCGTCGTTCGTGGTGCGCATCTGTCGGCCCTGATCGAGCGCGCCGTGGCTGAAGACAATCAGCACCCGGCGGCCGCCGAACCTGAAGACACCAAGGAGTAATTCGGTGGCTCAGGTCAAACGTATCCGTCGTAACGTCAGTGGCATCATCCTGCTCGACAAGCCGCTGGGGTTCACCTCCAACGCCGCGTTGCAGAAGGTTCGCTGGCTGCTCAACGCCGAGAAGGCCGGGCACACTGGCAGTCTCGACCCGCTGGCCAGCGGCGTGTTGCCGCTGTGCTTCGGTGAGGCAACCAAGTTCTCGCAATACCTGCTCGATTCCGACAAGGCTTATGAAACCCTGGCGCAACTGGGCAAGACCACCACCACGGCCGATGCCGAAGGTGAGGTTTTGCTGGAACGCCCGGTGACCGTTGGTCGCGCCGATGTCGAGGCGGTCCTGCCGAAATTTCGTGGCCAAATCAGTCAGATACCGCCGATGTACTCGGCACTCAAGCGTGATGGCCAGCCGCTGTACAAGCTGGCCCGTGCAGGTGAAGTAGTGGAGCGCGAACCGCGTTCTGTTACTATTGCGCGCTTGGAATTACTGGCCTTCGAAGGCGATACTGCGCGGCTCGCGGTGGATTGCAGCAAAGGCACCTATATCCGCACCCTGGTGGAGGATATCGGTGAGCAACTCGGTTGTGGTGCGTACGTCGCAGAATTGCGCCGTACCCAGGCCGGGCCTTTCACCCTGGCGCAAACCGTGACCCTCGAAGAGCTGGAAGCGGTACATGCCGAAGGCGGCAACGAAGCGGTCGACCGCTTCCTGATGCCATCGGACAGCGGCCTGCAGGATTGGCCGCTGCTGCACTTCTCGGAAGCGAGCGCGTTCTACTGGCTCAACGGCCAGCCGGTACGTGCCCCGGATGCTCCGAAGTTCGGCATGGTACGGGTACAGGATCACAATGGTCGCTTCATCGGTATCGGTGAAGTGAGCGAAGACGGGCGCATTGCGCCACGTCGTTTGATTCGGTCGGAATGACCGAAACCAGCCTGTGTAAAAGCAGGCTGGCGAGTGTGGCTGTTAACAGGCACGGTCACGACTCATTTATAGATACAGGGATTTGTCCCTGGCCTGTTGAAGCTGTTTCCCTGAAACAGTTTCCTGATAAAAGGATTGCCTCATGGCTCTCGACGTTCAAGAAAAAGCTCAAATCGTTGCTGACTACAAGCAAGCTGTTGGTGACACTGGTTCGCCAGAAGAGCAAGTTGCAATGCTGACCAACAACAACAACAAGCTGAAAGATCACCACTCCCGTCGTGGTCTGATCCGCATGGTAAACCAGCGTCGCAAGCTGCTGGACTACCTGAAAGGCAAGGATCTGGGTCGTTATCAGACTCTGATCGGTCGCCTGGGTCTGCGTCGCTAATCAGCGATTGCGCTATGAGGTTGGTTGTCTGCCAGACGTCTGCGGTTTTCCGCCGGCGCCTTGCAGGCTCCCAGCCTCAAGTTTTATCTGGATACACGTTTTACCCTGGACAGGCGTTGGGCCGATTCCCGACATTGCCCAAGAATTTCGCAAGAAACCAGTTCCCCCAAGAGCCACAAAGAAGGTAGGTCTCCGTGTACCCGGTAATCAAAAAATTCCAGT
>NZ_JBIUWQ010000124.1:0-4485 GCF_044743525.1 Pseudomonas sp. NPDC087598
GGCCTTGCTGACGTTCGTCATGGCGTCGAAATCATCGACGCCAAAGTGGTGAATCCATTTCATTACCTGACCGGCACGGAAACGCTTCTCCCCGATTGAGTCGAAGAATTTTTCCATTTCCTGTTGAGTCAGACCCAGCAGGTTGGTTTTTACAGTCGATGTAGTCATGGATTCACCTTCACTCTTAAGCCAATGCTTAGCGAGTGGTTACTTCAGTAGCTGCGAAGAAGTACGAGATTTCACGAGCAGCGGCGGCTTCGGAGTCCGAACCGTGAACAGCGTTGGCGTCGATGGAATCAGCGAAGTCAGCGCGGATGGTGCCGGCAGCAGCTTCTTTAGGGTTGGTGGCGCCCATCAGCTCACGGTTCAGAGCGATAGCGTTTTCGCCTTCCAGAACCTGAACAACAACAGGACCGGAGATCATGAAAGCAACCAGGTCGCCGAAGAAACCACGAGCGCTGTGCTCAGCGTAGAAGCCTTCAGCTTCAGCTTTGGACAGTTGCTTCAGTTTCGAAGCTACAACGCGCAGGCCGGCTTTTTCGAAACGAGTGGTGATTTCGCCGATGACGTTTTTTGCAACAGCGTCAGGCTTGATGATGGAGAAAGTGCGTTGAACAGCCATGGTGTAACTCCAGAAACGGTAATTTGCGAAAAATTAAACCCGCGAATTATACGCGGGTTCTTGGGTATTGCCTAACCTGCGAGGACGATCAGTCCAATTCTTCGGCCCAGAGAGTCTGAACCGCTTCCAACACCTTCTCGCCGACCCGGCCAGAGTTAGCGTCGAAGTCAGGCAGCTCTTTGATCCACTGCTGCAACTCGACGAAATTGACAGAATACGGATCTACACCCGGCTTGGCCTCGGCCAATTCTTCTGCAATGCGTTGAACATCATTCCAACCGTAGCTCATGACAGTCTTACCAGTCAGTGCGGCGCTTCGGCCGCATGGTTAAGCGAATATTTCGGAATTTCGACGGTGATGTCTTCTTCACCGACGATAGCCTGACAGGCTAGACGCGATTGTGCTTCCAGACCCCAGGCACGATCGAGGAAGTCTTCTTCCAGCTCGTCAGCCTCTTCCATCGAGTCGAAACCCTCGCGGATGATGCAGTGACAGGTGGTGCAAGCACACACGCCGCCGCAGGCGCTTTCCATCTCGATGTGGTGTTCGTGAGCCAGCTCGAGAATCGACGTGCCAGGCGCAGCGTCAACGACCATGCCTTCAGGGCAGAACTTCTCGTGTGGCAGAAAAATGACCTGCGGCATCAGATATCCTCGATTTCATTCAGATTGCGCCCCGACAGAGCGGCTTTCACCGTCAAATCCATGCGGCGGGCAGCAAAAGCATCGGTCACTTGCGACAGACGCTTGGTCTGCTGCTCGATGGCGTAACCATCAGTACCTTTCATCAGTTCAGCCAATTCCTGCAACTGCAGGTCGATGACCATGCGTTCTTCGGCGTCAAGCAAACGCTCGCCATCGACCTCAAGAGCGCCCTGCACCGCTTCGATCAGGCGCTGGGCATCGACTTGTTGCTCACGCAGAACGCGGGCGACCTTGTCGTCATTAGCGTGCTGGAACGAATCCTTGAGCATTTTGGCGATTTCGCCGTCGGTCAGACCATAGGACGGCTTGACCTGAATGCTCGCCTCAACGCCCGAACCCAGTTCACGGGCGGAAACGCTGAGCAGACCGTCGGCATCGACCTGGAAGGTCACGCGAATCTTCGCCGCACCAGCAACCATCGCCGGAATACCACGCAATTCGAAGCGTGCCAGCGAACGGCAGTCACTGATCAGTTCGCGCTCGCCTTGCAGCACGTGGATCGCCATGGCCGACTGGCCGTCTTTATAAGTGGTGAAATCCTGTGCGCGAGCGACGGGGATGGTGGTGTTGCGCGGGATCACCTTCTCCATCAGACCGCCCATGGTTTCCAGCCCCAGGGACAGCGGGATCACGTCGAGCAGCAGCAGTTCGCCGCCATCACGCTTGTTGCCAGCCAGCGTATCGGCCTGGATCGCGGCACCGATGGCCACCACTTGATCCGGATCGATTTCAGTCAAAGGCTGACGACCGAAGGCTTCGGCAACAGCTTCGCGAACGCGCGGAACGCGAGTCGAACCGCCGACCATGACCACGGCATGCACGTCTTCCAGCTCAACGCCGGAATCGCGAACGGCGCGACGGCAGGCTTTCAGGCTGCGTGCAACCATCGGCTCGATCAGCGCATCAAAAGCTTCACGGGTCAGCTGCGCTTTCCAGTCACCGTAGGCAACTTCAACACTGGCCGCATCGGTCAGGGCTTCTTTTGCCGCGCAAGCGGTTTGCAGCAAATTGCGTTGTGCGCCCGGATCGAGATCGGCGGACAGGCCCGCGCACTCGATGATCCAGCCGGCAATCGCGTGATCGAAGTCATCGCCGCCCAGCGCGCTGTCGCCGCCGGTGGCCAGAACCTCGAAAACACCGCCAGTCAGACGCAGAATCGAAATATCGAAAGTACCGCCACCCAGGTCGTAAATCGCGACCAGGCCTTCGGCATGTTGATCCAGGCCATAAGCCACAGCCGCCGCAGTCGGCTCGTTGAGCAGGCGCAGCACATTGAGACCGGCGAGTTTCGCCGCATCTTTGGTGGCCTGACGCTGAGCATCATCGAAATACGCCGGAACGGTGATTACCGCACCGACCAATTCGCCACCCAAGGTCGCTTCAGCGCGCTGACGCAGAACCTTGAGAATGTCGGCAGAGACTTCGACCGGGCTTTTTGGGCCTTGTACGGTGTCGATGAACGGCATGTGCGATTCACCACCGACAAAGCGGTATGGCAGTTGCTCGCCCAATTGCTTGACGTCGGACAGACCACGACCCATCAAGCGCTTGACCGACAGCACAGTGTTCAAGGGATCGGAAGCGGCGGCCAGCTTGGCCGACTCGCCAACTTCGACGCGGTCAGCGTGATAACGCACGGCGGACGGCAGGATGACCTGCCCGTTTGCGTCAGCCAGCGGCTCGGAAAGACCACTGCGCAACGCAGCGACCAGCGAATTGGTAGTACCCAAGTCGATCCCCACAGCCAGACGACGCTGGTGCGGTTGAGGACTTTGGCCGGGTTCGGCGATCTGCAGTAGGGCCATCGTGATCAGGACTTATCTGTATATCAGGCGTGCGACCGGAGCGGCACTGGGTTAATCGTCGAGGCGCTCTTCTAACTGGCGCACTTCGTAGGTGAGCTTGTCGAGGAACTGCATGCGCCGCATCAGGCGTTCGGCCTGCTCACGTTGCGCTGCATCATCCCAACAGGCCGCGAAGCTTTCATTGAGTTCTTCCTGAGCCACTTTCAAGCGACGCTTGAATACCGCGACACCGTCGAGGTCAGCGCTGTCCTGGAGGTCTTCGAGCTCTTCGCGCCATTGCATCTGCTGCAGAAGAAACTCGGGGTCATGGACCGTGACCTCCATCGGCACTTCATGCCCGCTGATGGTCAGCAGGTAGCGTGCGCGCTGGGCTGGGCTCTTGAGCGTCTGATAAGCGTCGTTGAGACGCGCAGACTGCTCGAGTGCCGACCGCTGCTCACGCTCGGAAGCGTCGGCAAAACGATCAGGATGAACGCCGCGCGCCAACTCACGATAGCGCGTGGCCAACTGCTCGAGATCCAGACGGAAGCTCGGTTGCAGCTCGAATAAAGCGAAATGACAAGGAATTCCCACGACAAGCCTCAGATGTTGAAGCTTTCGCCGCAGCCACATTCACCGCGAACGTTGGGATTGTTGAACTTGAAGCCTTCGTTCAACCCTTCCTTGACGAAATCGAGCTCGGTGCCGTCCAGATAGGCCAGGCTCTTCGGGTCGATGATCACTTTTTCGCCGTGACTCTCGAACACCTGATCCTCTGCAACCACCTCGTCGACAAACTCCAGCACGTAGGCAAGGCCGGAACAGCCTGTGGTGCGAACACCCAGACGAATCCCTTCACCTTTGCCGCGCCCGTCGAGGGAGCGCCGCACGTGTCGAGCAGCCGCTTCTGTCATGCTGATAGCCATCGTTGACTCCTTACTCGTCGCCCAATGCTTAGATCAAGCCTTTCTTCTGCTTGTAATCGCGAACAGCCGCTTTGATAGCGTCTTCAGCGAGTACCGAGCAGTGAATTTTCACTGGCGGCAAGGCCAGTTCTTCGGCCAGCTGGGTGTTTTTGATGGTTTCCGCTTCATCCAGAGTCTTGCCCTTCATCCACTCGGTGGCGAGGGAGCTGGAAGCGATGGCGGAACCGCAGCCATAGGTCTTGAACTTGGCGTCTTCAATAACGCCCTGATCGTTGACCTTGATTTGCAGGCGCATTACGTCGCCGCACGCTGGTGCGCCGACCATGCCGGTGCCGACATCAGGATCTTCCGCGTTCATCTAGTTGCTCGAACGGCGGATCAATCAACATCACCGCACGCTTCTCCTGCACCGGCAACATCGCCCGCGCCACATGCCAGCCCTCGCCCA
>NZ_JBIUWQ010000125.1:0-4422 GCF_044743525.1 Pseudomonas sp. NPDC087598
GCTGCGCTCTTTATGAGTGCCGCGCCACCTGTGACTGCTGCTTGCGTAGCCTTTCCGGATACCCGGTGCAGCTACGCAAGACTGCGTCCAGCGGACATTCCGCGGTGAGACTTGCTCGCAAGGCTCACGACGGGCCGTTACCGCCGTGGTTTCTTATTGTCTGTTAACGCTTCTTGCGGTTGGCAATGTGGATGGCGCCGCCATTCACAGCCAGAGCAGCTTCGTGCAAGGCTTCAGACAGGGTCGGATGGGAGAAAACCATCATGCCCAGGTCTTCAGCGCTGGTGCCGAACTCCATACCGATCGCGCCCTGCTGAACCAGTTCTGCAGCGCTCGGGCCAATCACGTGCACGCCCAATACGCGGTCAGTCTTGGCATCAGCGATGACCTTGACGAAACCACCGGTATCGTTGGCGGCCATGGCACGGCCGGAAGCGGCGAACGGGAAGGTGCCGACGTTAACTTCAACGCCTTCAGCTTTCAAGGCCTGCTCGGTTTTGCCAACCCACGCGATTTCCGGGTGAGTATAAATAACCGAAGGGATCAGGTCATAGTTCATCTGGGCTTTGTGGCCCTTGATGCGCTCGACAACCATGATGCCCTCTTCCGAGGCTTTGTGAGCCAGCATCATGCCGCGAACCACGTCACCGATGGCGAAAACGCCCGGTACGGTGGTGGCGCAGTGATCATCAACGTGCACGAAACCGCGCTCATCGAGGGTCACACCGCTGTCGGCAGCCAGCAGATCAGTGGTCACCGGACGGCGACCAACGGCTACGATCAGCTTGTCGAAAGTGATGGTCTGTTCGCCATTGGCATCGGTGTAGCTAACAACGACTTCGTCGCCGTTGACTTTCGAACCGGTTACGCGAGCGCCCAGCTTGATGTCCAGACCTTGTTTGGTCAGGGTTTTCAGCGCTTCCTTGGAAACAGCGGTGTCCGCTGCCATCAGGAAAGTGTCCAGTGCTTCCAGAACAACTACTTCGGAGCCCAGACGCGACCATACCGAACCCAGTTCCAGACCGATCACGCCAGCGCCGATCACGCCCAGACGCTTAGGTACGGTCTGGAATTCCAGTGCACCGGTCGAATCGACGATGACTTTCTGGTCAACCGGAGCCGGTGGAATGTCGATTGGACGCGAGCCTGGAGCCAGGATCACGTTTTCAGCTTCGATGACTTCAACCGAGCCGTCCGGCTTGGTGACTTCGACTTTCTTGCCAGCCAGCAGTTTGCCGTGGCCCTGGATCGAAGTAACGCCGTTGGCCTTGAACAGGGTGGCAACGCCGCCGGTCAGGTTCTTGACGATGCCAGCCTTGCGGCCAACCATCGCAGCGACGTCCATTTTGACTTCGCCAGTCGAGATACCGTGAACGTTGAAGCTTTCTTTGGCTTCCTTGTATTTCCAGGAGCTGTCCAGCAGCGCCTTGGAAGGAATGCAGCCGACGTTCAGGCAGGTACCGCCCAAGGCTTGCTTGCCTTCGGCGTCGGTGTACTTCTCGATGCAGGCAGTGGTCAGACCCAGCTGCGCGGCCTTGATGGCAGCTACGTAACCGCCAGGGCCGGCACCGATCACTACTACGTCAAATTTCTGCGACATTCAAAAAATCCTCTTTAGCGAAAAGCTTCAAGCCACAAGCTTCAAGCCAAGCCGCCCTTTCTTGCGGCTTGTTGCTCGAAGCTTGCAGCTGCTTCTATCAGATATCCAGCAACAGACGAGCCGGATCTTCCAGCAGGTTCTTGATGGTCACCAGGAAGGTTACAGCTTCTTTGCCATCGATCAGACGGTGATCGTAGGACAGTGCCAGGTACATCATCGGACGGATAGCGACCTGACGGGTGAGGGCCAGCGGACGCTGGATGATGTGGTGCAGGCCCAGACTCGCTGCCTGCGGCGGGTTGACGATCGGGGTCGACATCATCGAACCGAAGGTACCACCGTTGGTGATGGTGAAGGTACCACCGGTCATCTCGTCCATCGACAATTTGCCGTCACGGGCTTTCTTGCCGAAAGTGGCGATGCCGCCTTCGATTTCAGCCAGGCTCATCAGTTCGGCGTTACGCAGAACCGGAACAACCAGGCCACGGTCGCTGGAAACGGCAACGCCGATGTCCGCGTAGCCGTGGTAAACGATGTCAGCACCGTCGATCGACGCGTTGACAGCCGGGAAGCGCTTCAGCGCTTCGGTAGCTGCTTTCACGAAGAACGACATGAAGCCCAGGCGTACGCCGTTGTGGGACTTCTCGAACAGGTCCTTGTACTTCGAACGCAGAGCCATGACTTCAGTCATGTCGACTTCGTTGAAAGTGGTCAGCATCGCCATGTTCGACTGAGCTTCAACCAGACGCTTGGCCACGGTGGCACGAACGCGGGTCATCGGTACGCGCTTCTCGATGCGGTCGCCAGCGGCGAACACAGGAGCGGCAGCCGAAGGAGCAGCAGCCTTGGCAGGCGCGGCAGCTGGAGCGGCTTTCTTGGCAGCAACGGCTGCAACCACGTCTTCCTTGGTCACACGACCGCCTTTACCGGTGCCGGCAACGGAAGCGATGTTGATGCCGTTTTCTTCAGCCAGCTTGCGAGCAGCCGGTGCAGCAACAGGATCGTCTTCGCCTTCGGCAGCAGCCGGTGCAGCGGCAGCAGTTGCCGGAGCAGCAGCGGCGGCTGGAGCAGCGGCAGCAGCGCCGCCCGCTTCGATGGAGCCCAGGACTTCGTCGGACAGAACGGTGTCGCCTTCGTTCTTGACGATTGCGCCCAGCACGCCGTCAGCAGTAGCCAGAACTTCCAGTACGACTTTGTCAGTTTCGATGTCAACGATCAGATCGTCGCGCTTGACTGCGTCGCCCGGTTTTTTGTGCCAGGTGGCAACGGTGCCATCGGCAACCGATTCCGGGAAAGTGGGGGCTTTGATCTCGATAGCCATTATCTGTGGTTCCTTAAATTCGGTTTCAGGTGCGCGAAGGCGTTAAACGGTAAACGCGTCTTGCAGCAGTTTTTCCTGCTGCTCGGCGTGCATCGATGCGTAGCCACAAGCAGGTGCAGCAGAAGCCTCACGGCCCGCGTACTCAAGTACGAGAGATTTGTTGAGGTTGCTGATGCTGCGACGCAAGTGGTGCTGGCTGCAGTACCAGGCGCCCTGGTTCATCGGCTCTTCCTGACACCAAACGGCATGTTTGACGTTGGTATAAGGAGCCAGGACTTCTTTCAAGTCGTCCTCAGGGAATGGGTACAACTGCTCGATACGCACGATGGCGATATCTTCGCGGCCTTCGGCACGGCGTTTTTCCAGCAGGTCGTAGTAGACCTTGCCGCTGCACAGAACAACGCGCTCGACCTTTTTCGGGTCCAGGGCATCGATTTCCGGGATCACGGTCTGGAAAGAACCTTCGGCCAGATCTTCCAGTGTCGAGATGGCCAGCTTGTGGCGCAGCAGCGACTTCGGCGTCAGCACGACCAGCGGCTTGCGCAGCGGACGAATCACCTGACGACGCAGCAAGTGGTAGATCTGTGCCGGCGTGGTCGGTACGGCGACCTGAATGTTGTGCTCGGCGCACAGCTGCAGGTAACGCTCCAGACGTGCCGAGGAGTGCTCAGGACCCTGACCTTCGTAACCGTGTGGCAGCAACATGGTCAGACCGCAGAGACGGCCCCACTTGTGTTCGCCGCTGGTGATGAACTGGTCGATAACCACCTGTGCACCGTTGGCGAAGTCGCCGAACTGGGCTTCCCAGATCACCAGCGCATTTGGCGTGGTGGTCGAGTAACCGTATTCGAACGCCAATACCGCTTCTTCCGACAGGAACGAGTCGTACAGGTCAAAACGTGGCTGACCGTCGTACAGGTGCTGCAGCGGAATGTAAGTGCCGGCATCTTTCTGGTTGTGCAGAACAGCGTGACGGTGCGAGAACGTACCGCGACCGATGTCCTGACCCGTCATGCGGATCGGGTGACCTTCGAACGCCAGGGTCGCGTACGCCATGGTTTCGGCGTAACCCCAGTTGATCGGCAGGCCGCCGGCTTGCATCTTCTGACGGTCTTCGGAGATCGTCGCAACCTGACGCTGAACCACGATGCCCGCCGGACTTTCCAGCAGCTTGGCGGACAGTTCCTGCAGGGTCTTCAGATCGAAACGAGTGTCGTGACGCGCAGTCCAGGCGTGGCCCAGATACGGACGCCAGTCCACGAACAGCTCTTTGTTCGGCTCTTTGACCAGTGATTTCACAACATGCAGACCGTTGTCCAGCGCGTTGCGGTATTCGTCGACCTTGGCCTGAACACGTTCAGCGTCAAGTACACCGGCCTGAGTCAGACGATCAGCGTACAGCTCACGGGTGGTGCGCTGCTTGGTGATCTGCTGATACATCAGCGGCTGGGTGCCACTTGGCTCGTCGGCCTCGTTGTGGCCGCGACGACGGTCGCAGACC
>NZ_JBIUWQ010000126.1:0-4237 GCF_044743525.1 Pseudomonas sp. NPDC087598
GGCCGATCAGCACGATCCCGCCAAATCAGGGCGGGGCGCGGCATTTTGCAGGCGAACTTTATGCCCTTCAAGGGATTATGACGGGTGACGGAAAATTAACTACAAGTCATCCCGTGACCGAATGTCGCACATGGCCGGCTTAATCCCTTGCAGGCCGTGCCTTGTAAGGATTCTGGCTGAATTTGAAAATTTTTCTCATCGGCGACGTGAATAGGCCGTGATGAGTCGTAGATGGAGGCTCAAAGCCACGTCTTCAGGCGCTTGTGGGACGTCTGTACGACTTTCGGATACAGTCCGCGTAAATGCGACAAATACTTATATCTGTAGGGCTTTCGGTTTCCTGACTACGAGGTTAAGTATCGCTGTAAGTCGCTATCCTTCTAGGCTGTAGCTCTGCGCCTGATTTACCAACCAGTCGCGAAATGCCTTCAGAGACGCCGATTCGACCTTTCGCTCAGGAATCATCAGGTAATAGGCCTTGATGCTGGAGAGCGCATTCGGGTTGGCAATCACCAGGCGTTTCTCGGCCAGTTCACGCTGAATCAGGAACGGTGGAATCAGTGCAATGCCCATGTCGTGCATGGCCGCTTGGGCCAGCATGGAGAATAGCTCGTAGCGCGGACCTGTCATGTCGCGAGGGATATTCAAGTGTTGCGAGTTGAACCACTGGCGCCAGGCGTACGGTCGGGTGGTCTGCTGCAGCAGCGGCAGATCGGCAATGGCTTCGGCTGTAAGATGCGTCTTATTGCCGAGTAGAGCGGGGCTGCACACCGGCATCGGATTCTCGCCCATCAGTCTGTGGGATTCGGTACCCGACCAATCGGCATCGCCGAAGTAAATCGCCGCGTCGAATTCGGTATCGGCAAACAGAAAGGGCCGGGTGCGATTGGTCAGGTTGACCGTGACTTCCGGATGCTTGAGCTGGAAATCCTTCAGACGCGGCAGCAGCCATTGGGTGCCGAAGGTCGGCACCACCGCCAGTTCGATCACATTGGTGCCTTGCTGGCCCATCACCGAGAGAGTGTCGCGTTCGACTGCATCCAGTTGCGTCGCGACGCGCCGACTGTAGGAAAGTCCTGCTTCGGTCAGCTTCACGCCTCGCCGTGAGCGTCGGAATAGCTCCACGCTCAGGAAATCCTCAAGGCTGGCGATCTGTCGGCAAATGGCGCCTTGGGTGAGGGAAAGTTCTTCGGCCGCCTTGGTAAAGCTCTCGTGGCGAGCGGCAGCTTCGAAGCTGATCAGGGCCGTGGTGCTGGGGATCTTCCTGCGCATGTACGTCAACCTCACTAATACGCCGCGTAAAAGGCATTTAGCGACGTTTCGGAGTGAGAAATTAGCACAACAGAATGCGAAATCCTCGTTTGCCGTGACGGCGAACCGCGCCTAGGATCAATGCCACGTTAATTCACCCGATTTGCGAGGACACACTCATGGGCGGTAAAGCTAGCTTCAACTGGATCGATCCCCTGCTGCTGGATCAACAGCTCACCGAAGAAGAGCGCATGATCCGCGACACCGCCGAGCAGTTCGCTCAACAGAGCCTCGCGCCGCGTGTTCTTGAAGCTTTCCGTCATGAGAAAACTGATCCGGCAATCTTCCGCGAAATGGGCGAAGTCGGTCTGTTGGGTGCGACCATCCCGGAGCAGTACGGCGGCAGCGGCCTCAACTATGTCAGCTACGGCCTGATCGCTCGTGAAGTCGAGCGTGTCGACTCCGGCTACCGTTCGATGATGAGCGTGCAGTCATCGCTGGTGATGGTGCCGATCAACGAATTCGGTACTGAAGCACAGAAACAGAAATACCTGCCGAAACTGGCTTCCGGCGAGTGGATCGGTTGCTTCGGTCTGACCGAGCCTAACCACGGTTCCGATCCGGGCGCGATGATTACTCGTGCACGCAAAGTCGACGGCGGCTACAGCCTGACCGGCGCCAAGATGTGGATCACCAACAGCCCGATCGCCGATGTGTTCGTGGTCTGGGCCAAAGACGATGCTGGCGACATCCGTGGCTTCGTACTGGAGAAAGGCTGGAAAGGCCTGAGCGCTCCGGCGATTCACGGCAAGGTCGGCCTGCGTGCATCGATCACCGGCGAAATCGTCATGGACAACGTGTTTGTGCCGGAAGAGAACATCTTCCCGGACGTACGTGGTCTGAAAGGCCCGTTCACCTGCCTCAACTCTGCACGCTACGGTATCTCCTGGGGCGCGCTGGGCGCTGCCGAGTTCTGCTGGCACACCGCTCGCCAATACACACTGGATCGCCAGCAGTTTGGTCGTCCATTGGCCGCTACTCAGCTGATCCAGAAGAAGCTGGCCGACATGCAGACCGAGATCACTCTGGCGCTGCAAGGCTGCCTGCGTCTGGGGCGTATGAAGGATGAAGGCACGGCGGCTGTTGAAATCACTTCGATCATGAAGCGCAACTCGTGCGGCAAGTCGCTGGATATCGCTCGTATGGCCCGCGACATGTTGGGCGGTAACGGCATCTCCGACGAGTTCGGTGTGGCCCGTCATCTGGTCAACCTGGAAGTGGTGAATACCTATGAAGGTACTCACGACGTTCACGCGCTGATCCTCGGGCGTGCACAAACCGGTCTGCAAGCGTTCTATTAATAGGAGAGCGACCATGGGCGCGCTGTCGCATCTGCGGGTACTGGATTTATCGCGAGTGTTGGCCGGGCCATGGGCCGGGCAGATCCTCGCCGACCTTGGCGCCGAGGTGATCAAGGTCGAGCGCCCGGGCAATGGCGACGACACGCGCGCCTGGGGGCCGCCCTTCCTCAAAGACGCGTATGGCGAGAATACGTCGGAGGCGGCTTATTACCTGTCGGCCAACCGCAACAAGCAATCGGTGACTATCGACTTCACACGTCCCGAGGGGCAGAAGCTGGTGCGCGAGCTGGCGGCCAAGTCGGACATCCTTATCGAGAACTTCAAGGTCGGTGGGCTCGCCGCTTATGGTCTGGATTATGAGTCTTTGAAGGCGCTCAATCCGAATCTGATTTATTGCTCGATTACAGGCTTCGGCCAGACCGGACCGTATGCCAAGCGTGCCGGTTATGACTTCATGATCCAGGGATTGGGCGGGCTGATGAGCCTGACCGGCCGGCCTGAGGGGGATGAAGGTGCCGGGCCGGTAAAGGTTGGGGTGGCGTTGACGGATATTCTCACCGGTCTGTATTCGACCGTGGCGATACTGGCGGCACTGGCTCACCGCGATCATGACGGTGGTGGGCAACATATCGACATGGCGTTGCTGGATGTGCAGGTAGCCTGCCTGGCGAATCAGGCGATGAACTACCTGACTACCGGTAATGCGCCCAAGCGTCTGGGCAATGCGCATCCGAATATCGTGCCTTATCAGGACTTTCCTACGGCAGATGGTGATTTCATCCTTACCGTGGGTAATGACGGGCAGTTCCGCAAGTTCGCTGAAGTGGCGGGCCAGCCGCAGTGGGCTGATGATCCGCGTTTTACTACTAATAAGCTGCGAGTGGCGAACCGGGCGGTGCTGATACCACTGATTCGTCAGGCGACGGTTTTCAAGACTACTGCTGAGTGGGTGGCTCAATTGGAGCAGGCGGGAGTGCCGTGTGGGCCGATCAATGATCTGTCCCAGGTGTTCGAGGATCCGCAGGTGAAGGCTCGTGGGTTGGCGATCGAGTTGCCCCATGCGCTGGCCGGGATGGTGCCGCAGGTGGCCAGTCCTATTCGCATGTCGCAGACGCCGGTCGAATATCGTCGCGCGCCGCCTTTATTGGGGGAGCATACGCTGGAGGTTTTGCAGCGCGTGTTGGGCTTGGGCGCCGGCACAGTTGCTGCGTTGAAGGCGGAAGGGGTGCTCTGACTTATCCTTCTATATAGAAGGGAGCGTATTTCTTTCCCTTGAGAGCCGTTTTTGGACGTTTTTTAATCGATCTGCAAGTTATTGAAAGAAAAGCGAAATTAACGGTTGACGACAGATTCTGGAGGCCTATAATTCGCCCCACTTCCGGCGCAGTCGAAACGGAAAACTCCTTGAGATTCAATGAGTTAAACGGTTTTCGATAGCGGGTCGCTTCAGTTCATCGAAGCCTGGAAGGAGTTGAAAGGGTCGTGATGTTTGGCGCTTTTAACGGTTCGATCTTCTCGGTCGAAAGCGGAGAAAAAGAGGTGTTGACAGCAGCGAGTAACGCTGTAGAATTCGCCTCCCGCTGACGAGAGATCGGAAGCGCAAGTGGTTGAAGTTGTTGAGGAAT
>NZ_JBIUWQ010000127.1:0-3988 GCF_044743525.1 Pseudomonas sp. NPDC087598
TTGACGAGATGAAGCGTCTTGATAAAGCCTATTGCTACACATTACAGAGGTTGTGCATCTCCACCCTACACGTATCCCTGATAATTCGGGTGCTGCCGCGCGCAGAATCCGCAGCGGGTTGGCATTTACCGTGAGCTCCGAAAGGGGAGGTCACGCATCATGGCTAATTCAGGCGGTGTTTCCGAAGCGTTCGCTCGGGGTCATCTGCAGCTGACTGCACTTTGTGAACTGGCCGTGAATATCTGCCTGCCAGGCGAGTAAAAACTCTGCTCGGCGGTGTAATTCAGGCCTCATGTCACCTGCGCTTGTTACAACCGCAAACTCCACCGTTACGTAGCGAAAGCCCCGTAGGACGGCCTCGCGTCCTGGTGAATTGCGTTGGTCAGGGCCGGTTTTTGACCGTGGTGCCGCTGTCCAGGCCGCTTTTGGCGGCGTTCGCGACTATAGCAGCAATGATTAAGTGCTTCAATTCCATAAAAATTGTTATCATCCGCGGCATGACAACTACTGCCCCTTCGACTCCAGGCGTTCAACTGCTTGAAGTCTCGCCGGAGTATGCCGGCCAACGAATCGACAATTTCCTCCTCGCCCGGCTCAAAGGCGTGCCCAAGACCTTGATTTACCGGATTTTGCGTAAAGGCGAAGTGCGTGTGAACAAGGGGCGGATCAAGCCCGAATACAAGCTGCAGGCCGGTGATATCGTGCGCGTTCCGCCGGTTCGCGTGCCTGAACGCGACGAGCCGGTGCCTTTGGCGCAAGGCCTGTTGCAGCGCCTGGAAGCCTCGATTGTCTACGAAGACAAAGCCCTGATCGTGATCAACAAGCCCGCCGGCATTGCGGTTCACGGTGGCAGCGGCTTGAGTTACGGTGTAATCGAAGCCTTTCGTCAGTTGCGCCCCGATGCCAAGGAGCTCGAGCTGGTTCACCGTCTCGACCGTGATACCTCTGGTCTGCTGATGATCGCCAAGAAGCGCAGCATGTTGCGTCATTTGCATGCCGCATTGCGCGGTGACGGTGTCGATAAGCGCTACATGGCGCTGGTTCGTGGCAACTGGGCGACCTCGATCAAGCAAGTCCGTGCGGCGCTCGGCAAGAGCAATCTGCGCTCCGGTGAGCGCATGGTCGAGGTCGACGAGGAGGAGGGCAAGGAGTCTGTGACCGTGTTCAAGGTCCTGCGACGCTTTGGCGATTTTGCCACTCTGATCGAAGCCAAGCCGATCACCGGTCGCACGCACCAGATCCGTGTCCACACGTTGCACGCCGGACACTGCATTGCTGGCGACACCAAATACGGCGATGACAGTTTCAGCAAGGAAATCCGTGATCTGGGCGGCAAGCGCCTGTTCCTGCACGCCTACATGCTGACCGTGCCGCTGCCCGATGGCGGTGAACTCAAGTTGCAGGCGCCGGTCGATGAAATGTGGGCCAAGACCGTGGAGCGATTGAGTGCGCCCATCTAATTACAAACTGCTGATCTTTGATTGGGACGGCACACTGGCCGATTCCATTCATCGGATTGTCGAGGCAATGCACTCGGCATCCGAGCGTTCGGGTTTCGAGTTGCGTGATGATTTTGCCGTCAAAGGCATCATCGGTCTGGGCTTGCCCGAGGCTATCCGCACCTTGTATCCCGAGATCAGCGATGCCGAAATGGTCGCGTTTCGTGAGTATTACGCCAATCACTACATCGCCGCGGAAGCCGTGCCTTCGCCGTTGTTCGAAGGCGTAGTCGAGTCGATGGCGTCCTTTCGCGAGCAGGGTTATCACCTGGCTGTTGCGACCGGCAAGAATCGCCGCGGGCTGGATCGGGTGCTCAAAGCCAATGGCTGGGAGGATTATTTCGATATCACCCGCGCCGCTGATGAAACCGCAAGCAAGCCGCACCCGCTGATGCTGGAGCAGATTCTTGCCCATTGCGGCGTGCGTGCCGAGCAGGCATTGATGGTCGGTGATTCGTCCTTCGATCTGTTGATGGCGCGCAATGCTGGCATGGCCTCTGTGGCGGTCAGTTACGGTGCGCAATCGATCGAGTCGCTGCAGCAGTTCGAGCCGCGCCTGTCGATCGACCGTTTTTCCGAATTGCATGCCTGGCTGGGACAGCAGGCTTAATACGATTTTGCTGGGGTGGATGGCATGACCGATGAATGGAAGGCACCGGCCAAGGCAGAGGCTGATGGCGGTGACGAGAAAAGCTGGAAGCTGCTGGAAAAAACACTGCTGGCCGGCGTCCAGGAGCAGCGTCGTTCACGGCGTTGGGGGATCTTCTTCAAGCTGCTGACGTTTGTTTATCTGTTTGTTGCGCTGATCCTGTTCACGCCGTTGATGGACATGGAAAAGAGTGCCACCCGTGGCCCGAACTACACCGCGCTGATCGACGTTACCGGCATGATCGCCGATAAAGAGCCGGCCAGTGCTGACAACATCGTCGGTAGCCTGCGTGCGGCGTTCGAGGACAAGAAGGTCAAGGGCGTGATCCTGCGGATCAACAGTCCGGGTGGCAGTCCGGTGCAGTCGGGTTATGTCTACGACGAGATCAAGCGTTTGCGCGGTCTGCATCCGGATATCAAAGTCTATGCGGTGATTTCCGATCTCGGTGCGTCCGGTGCGTATTACATCGCCAGCGCGGCGGATCAGATTTACGCCGACAAGGCGAGTCTGGTCGGCTCCATTGGTGTGACGGCGGCGGGTTATGGCTTTGTCGGCACCATGGAGAAGCTTGGTGTTGAGCGCCGTACGTACACGTCGGGTGAGCACAAGTCGTTCCTTGATCCGTTTCAGCCGCAGAAGCCGGAAGAAACTGCGTTCTGGCAAAGCGTGCTGGATACCACGCACAAGCAGTTCATCAATAGCGTCAAGCAGGGGCGCGGTGATCGTCTTAAGGATAAGGAGCATCCGGAGCTGTTCTCCGGGCTGGTCTGGTCGGGTGAGCAAGCGCTGCCGCTGGGGTTGATTGATGGTCTGGGTAATGCCAGCTCTGTTGCACGTGATGTGATTGGCGAGAAAGAGTTGGTGGACTTCACTGTTCAGGAGTCGCCGTTTGATCGTTTCTCGAAAAAGCTCGGTGCCAGTGTGGCTGAGCAGTTGGCGATGTGGATGGGTTTCCACGGGCCGTCGTTGCGTTAATCGCTGGTAGATCAAAAGATCGCAGCCTGCCTCAGCTTCTACAGAGATCGATGTAGAAGCTGCGGCAGGCTGCGATCTTTTGCTTTAAGGGATTTGCACGCCCTCGGCCAGTAGCATGTCGATCAGGCGAATCAGCGGCAGGCCGATCAGGCTGGTGGCATCCGGGCCTTCGGTGGACTGGAATAAACTGACGCCGAGTCCCTCGGCTTTGAAGCTGCCAGCGCAGTCGTAGGGTTGCTCAATGCGCAGATAGCGCTCGATGCGTTCCTGATCTAGCTGACGCATGTGTACGGTGAAGGGCACGCAGTCGACCTGGCATTCGCCGGTCTGGCTGTTGAGCAGCGCCAGGCCGGTCAGGAAGGTCACGCTGGCGCCGCTGGCGGCCAAAAGCTGTTCGCGGGCCTTCTCGAAGGTGTGCGGCTTGCCGATGATCTGCTCGCCGAGCACCGCCACCTGATCCGAGCCGATAATCAGATGAGCGGGGTGGCTGTCGGCCAGTGCCCGGGCTTTTTGTTCGGCGAGGCGTTTGACCAGTTCGATGGCGGTCTCGCCCGGGCGGTGACTTTCATCGATATCAGGCGAACTGCAGACGAACGGCAGGTGCAGGCGGGCGAGTAATTCCCGACGATAGATCGAGCTTGAAGCAAGTAATAAAGGCAGCATTCGCGTCTCCTGAGGCAGGTGCGAATTCTAGCGGAGGCACGCAAGTGACGGACAGGGCACAATTTCCTTTGACATGGGTGGGTGCATCCCTATAATGCTGCGCCTATGTTGAATGACCCGATTCCACCTCACGTTGACCCGCGCAAATTGGCTGACCGTGGCACCACCCTTCAAGGTGAACTGCTGCTGGCCGATTTGAAGA
>NZ_JBIUWQ010000128.1:0-3887 GCF_044743525.1 Pseudomonas sp. NPDC087598
AGTGTGGGGTTTCCCCATGTGAGAGTAGGTCATCGTCAAGATTAAATTCCGAAACCCCAATTGCGAAAGCAGTTGGGGTTTTGTTTTGCCCGCAGGAAATGTGTTCGCTTGATTTCTATGCAGCTGCGCGGGGCATGGCTATTATTCGGACCTCATTGTGAGGCGAAACCTGCATGTTGACGTTGTTGAATCTACTGAAGGACGGGCGATTCCATTCTGGCCAGGACCTGGGCGCTGCCTTGGGAGTTAGTCGAAGTGCTGTATGGAAGCAACTTCAGCATCTTGAGACTGAGCTTGGGCTATCTATTCATAAAGTTCGGGGGCGCGGCTATCAGCTGTCTGCGCCGCTGATGCTGCTCGATTCTCTAAAAATAGAGGGGATGGAGGCAGGCTGGCCGATCACGATCTTCGATTCTATCGATTCCACTAACGCTGAGGCGCTGCGCGCTATTGGCCGGGGGCGGTCGGCACCTTTTTTGGTGCTGGCCGAGCGACAGTTATCTGGGCGCGGACGAAGAGGGCGTAAGTGGGTCAGTCCATTCGCCGAAAACCTGTATTACAGTCTTGTGCTCCGTATTGATGGTGGAATGCGCCAGCTAGAGGGCTTGAGTCTTGTTGTTGGGTTGGCAGTTATGCAGACCCTGCGAAAGCTGGGAGTGCCCAGTGCGGGTTTAAAATGGCCGAACGATGTTCTTGTTGGGAACAAGAAAATTGCCGGGATTCTGTTGGAGCTTGTTGGGGATCCGGCAGATGTGTGTCATGTGGTGCTGGGCATAGGCATCAACGTGAATATGCAGATTGCCGATGAGGTCGATCAGCAATGGACATCCATGCGATTGGAGTCTGGAAAAAACTGCGATCGTAACGTTCTGGCAGTTGAGCTGAGTGAACAACTGCGCGCTTGTATACAGCGCCAGCAGGCAGATAGTTTTTCGGCTCTCCAGGCGGAGTGGGAGGAAAATCATTTGTGGCAGGGGCGATCAGTGTCGTTGATTGCTGGCGTCAGCCAAATAGACGGAGTTGTGCTCGGAATTGATAATCAAGGTGCGCTGCGATTAATGGTGAATGGCGTAGAAAAAGTTTTCAGTGGTGGTGAGCTCAGCCTTAGGTTGCGTGATGATTCGTGAGATCGACTGCGGCTATCACTTTATAAAGTAGCGAATCTTGAGTATCGACCCTCAGGGTAAGTGCTCTGGCGAGCTAACGCGTACGCGGCTGTAGGGCTGAATAGAGTGTTATCAAGCAAGTGTCGCTTGGTTGTTGCTGCCGAGGGGGGTGATGGGCTGATTTAAATGCTTGGGCGAGAAGTTGGCGTGTCGGTGAGTTGTGTGATGTCTGTGCGTGAGTTATCCGATCTCAGAAATGATTATGAATATTACGTGCTTTTGGGTCTTGTCGTAGGCTGGTGATGCTGAATTGGTTGTTGGTGTCGTGCCTGAAGCCTGAGTCGCGCCAGACTTGGTGTTGGTAGGTTTGGCCATGGCGTGCCCTTTATCTCGAGGTATGTATGCGTTGGTTGTTCCTATTGCTCGTTGTTCTCAATGTTTTTTACTACGTCTGGCATCAGCAGGAAGCGCCTTTGCGAGCAAAGGATGTAACGCCTCTCAGTTTGTATAAAGGTTCGCAGCAGGATATCCGTCTGCTTAGTGAAACCGTAGATGCTTCTCGAGGGAGATCAGAGCGGCAGAGGTCTGAGGAGCGGTGCCTTTATGTAGGGGGATTTGCTCGTCAGGAGTTGGTTGTAGCGCTGAGTCGGCGTTTGGAGGAGATGGATATCAAGGCCCAAGCCTCGCCTAATGGCGTTCCAGGATCAGGATTCTGGCTGCGCGTTGCTCCTGAAAGCCAGCGATTGCTGGGTGATCCTCAGTTGCAAAACCTTTCCAACGAATTCAATGAGTTAAAACATAAAATAATGCTGTGCGAGGGGGTTGCACCTGCTGAATAGTTTGCATAGAATGGCGCCCGCTCCACAGTGAAGACCCTGACGGGTTGTCAAAGTGAAGTGATGTCAATGCAGCTAACCTCAGGTTTTTAAATGAGAAAATGCTTGACAGGGGTTTGGCATAGTATAGAATGCCGGCCTGATTAGGAGGGGTTCCCGAGCGGCCAAAGGGATCAGACTGTAAATCTGACGTCTACGACTTCGAAGGTTCGAATCCGTCGCCCACCACCACAAGTAAGCGTGAGCTGCAGGCTCCGCGGGTATAGTTTAGTGGTAGACCCTCAGCCTTCCAAGCTGATGATGCGGGTTCGATTCCCGCTACCCGCTCCAAGTTTGCAGGTTGTGCAAAGTGTTTTGCTCTTGTAGCTCAGTTGGTAGAGCACACCCTTGGTAAGGGTGAGGTCAGCGGTTCAAATCCGCTCAAGAGCTCCATATAACAAGGCAGATATGAAAATATCTGCCTTTGTTTTAATGGTTGATATTGTTTGTCTAATTCTTCTGTTTGAGGGTGATATCGATGGCTAAGGAAAAATTTGATCGTTCCCTGCCGCACGTCAACGTAGGGACCATTGGTCACGTTGACCACGGTAAAACCACTCTGACTGCTGCTCTGACTCGCGTTTGCTCCGAAGTTTTCGGTTCTGCAATCGTTGACTTCGACAAGATCGACAGCGCACCAGAAGAAAAAGCTCGCGGTATCACCATCAACACCGCTCACGTTGAGTACAACTCGAAGATCCGTCACTACGCTCACGTTGACTGCCCAGGTCACGCTGACTATGTGAAGAACATGATCACCGGTGCTGCTCAAATGGACGGCGCTATTCTGGTTTGCTCGGCCGCTGATGGTCCGATGCCACAAACCCGTGAGCACATCCTGCTGTCCCGCCAGGTAGGCGTTCCGTACATCGTGGTTTTCCTGAACAAGGCTGACCTGGTAGACGACGCTGAGCTGCTGGAACTGGTTGAGATGGAAGTTCGCGACCTGCTGTCCACCTACGACTTCCCGGGCGATGACACTCCAATCATCATCGGTTCGGCTCGTATGGCGCTGGAAGGCAAAGACGACAACGAGATGGGCACCACTGCCGTCAAGAAACTGGTTGAGACTCTGGACAGCTACATCCCAGAGCCAGTGCGTGTTACCGACAAGCCGTTCCTGATGCCAATCGAAGACGTATTCTCGATCTCGGGTCGCGGTACTGTTGTGACTGGTCGTATCGAGCGCGGTATCGTTCGCGTTCAAGATCCGCTGGAAATCGTTGGTCTGCGTGACACCACCGTTACTACTTGCACCGGTGTTGAAATGTTCCGCAAGCTGCTCGACGAAGGTCGTGCTGGCGAGAACTGCGGCGTTCTGCTGCGTGGCACCAAGCGTGACGACGTTGAGCGTGGTCAGGTTCTGGTTAAGCCGGGTTCGGTTAAGCCGCACACCAAGTTCACTGCAGAAGTTTATGTTCTGAGCAAGGAAGAAGGCGGTCGTCACACTCCGTTCTTCAAAGGCTACCGTCCACAGTTCTACTTCCGTACTACTGACGTGACTGGTAACTGCGAGCTGCCAGAAGGCGTTGAAATGGTAATGCCAGGTGACAACATTCAGATGACTGTTACCCTGATCAAAACCATCGCGATGGAAGACGGTCTGCGTTTCGCTATCCGTGAAGGCGGTCGTACCGTCGGCGCTGGCGTCGTAGCCAAAATCATCGAGTAATCTCTTTTATAGAGTTAGCTTGATGGATTGAAAAAGCCCCCGCTCAGCGGGGGCTTTTTTATTGGGTTGACACCTATCTGGGGCGTCTATAGAATTGCGCCTCCTTTTAACGGGCGTATTGCGCCCGGTGGGAATAGCAGCCGGAGTCTGAAATCCCCGGCCACGTCCGCCCATCCGGGTCAGGTGGCAGGCTGGTGTCCCTCGCCTGCGCGGGCGTGGCGGCGGGGTCCGCGG
>NZ_JBIUWQ010000129.1:0-3850 GCF_044743525.1 Pseudomonas sp. NPDC087598
CAATCAGTTCCGTATTGTTCACTCTAAGTCCCATTATATCTATTTTGAGATGTTTCTAATTTTTTTGGTGAAAGCAAAAACGAGTGCTGAATGGCCTACAGACACTTAAGAGCCGCTTTATAACAAGGGCTCTAAAAAGCTGTCAAGGAAGCCACCCAGGCAAAAACGTATTAATGCGTGCTAATTCTTTCCTTAGAGTCAGACTCGCGTTTTTCATCCTTGGCAACTATCTCCGGAGCCACATCCGGCAAGGGCTCCGGCGCGTATTGCAGCGCAATTTGCAGGACCTCGTCAATCCATTTAACCGGTTTAATCTGCAGATCCTGCTTGATATTGTCAGGAATCTCCTTCAGATCGCGCACGTTCTCTTCCGGAATGATCACAATCTTGATTCCACCACGGTGGGCCGCCAGCAGTTTTTCCTTCAAACCACCAATCGCCAGCACCTGACCACGCAGCGTGATTTCACCCGTCATGGCAACATCGGCGCGCACCGGGATACCGGTCAGTGCCGACACCAGCGCCGTGCACATGCCCACACCGGCGCTAGGGCCGTCTTTCGGCGTCGCCCCTTCCGGCATGTGGATGTGCGTGTCGCGCTTCTCGTGGAAGTCCACGGGAATGCCCAGACTCTTGGCACGGCTGCGAACAACGGTCAGCGCCGCGGTGATCGATTCGACCATCACATCGCCCAGTGAACCGGTTTTGATCAGTTGACCTTTACCCGGCACCACAGCGGCTTCGATGGTCAGCAATTCGCCACCCACCTGAGTCCAGGCAAGGCCGGTCACCTGACCGATCTGATCCTGTTGCTCTGCCAGGCCGTAGCGGAATTTACGCACACCAAGGAAATGCTCCAGCAAGTCAGCTGTCACTTTTACCGAGAAGCGTTTTTCCAGCGCGTGCTCTTTCACAGCCTTGCGGCAGACCTTGGCGATCTGACGTTCGAGGCCACGCACACCGGCTTCGCGGGTGTAGTAACGAATGATGTCGCGGATTGCTTCTTCATCAAATTCGATTTCGCCCTTCTTCAGACCGTTGGCAGTGATCTGTTTTGGCGACAGGTATTTGACTGCGATGTTGATCTTCTCGTCTTCGGTGTAACCCGGCAGACGGATGACTTCCATACGGTCGAGCAGCGCCGGCGGGATGTTCATCGAGTTCGAGGTGCACAGGAACATCACATCCGACAGGTCGTAATCGACCTCCAGATAGTGATCGTTGAAGTTGTGGTTTTGCTCTGGATCGAGCACTTCCAGCAACGCCGACGCCGGATCGCCACGCATGTCGCTGCCCATTTTGTCGATTTCATCGAGCAGGAACAGCGGGTTGCGCACACCCACCTTTGTCATCTTTTGAATCAATCTTCCCGGCATCGAACCGATGTAAGTCCGGCGGTGACCACGAATTTCCGCTTCATCACGTACGCCACCCAGGGCCATACGCACGAATTTACGGTTGGTGGCATGGGCAATCGATTCCGCCAGCGAGGTTTTACCCACGCCCGGAGGACCGACCAGGCACAACACCGGTCCACGGATTTTCTTCACGCGTTTTTGTACGGCGAGGTACTCAAGGATACGTTCCTTGACCTCTTCGAGGCCGTAGTGATCGGCATCGAGAATGTCTTCTGCGCGCGCCAGGTCCAGGCGCACCTTGCTCTGCGCCTTCCACGGCACCTGCACCAGCCAGTCGATGTACGAGCGCACCACGGTGGCCTCAGCGGACATCGGCGACATTTGCTTGAGCTTGTTCAGCTCGGCAGTGGCTTTGGCCAACGCGTCTTTCGGCAAACCGGCAGCGTCGATACGCTTTTTCAGGTCTTCGATTTCGTTGTGGCCTTCGTCGCTGTCGCCGAGTTCTTTCTGAATGGCCTTCATCTGCTCGTTCAGGTAGTACTCGCGCTGACTGCGCTCCCTTTGCTTTTTTACGCGGCCACGAATGCGTTTTTCGACTTGCAGCAGATCGATCTCGGCATCCAGCAACGCCAGAACGTGCTCGACCCGGGCCGACAAATCGATGATTTCGAGGATTTCCTGCTTCTGCTCGATCTTCAACGCCATATGCGCAGCCATGGTATCGACCAGGCGGCCCGGCTCATCGATGCTGTTGAGCGAAGACAGGACTTCAGCCGGGACTTTTTTGCCCAGCTGTACATATTGTTCGAACTGCGACAGCAGTGTGCGCACGAATACTTCGGATTCGCGCTCGGCGGCGTCAACTTCTTCGATCAGCGAGACTTCGGCACGGCAGTGGCCGTCGACTTCACTGAAGCGTTCGACAGTTCCGCGCTGCTCACCCTCGACCAGAACCTTTACGGTGCCGTCAGGCAGCTTGAGCAGTTGCAGAACAGTGGCGATGGTACCTACGCGATAGAGAGCATCTTCACCGGGATCATCATCAGCCGGATTTCTCTGGGCCAGCAGCAGAATCTGCTTGTCACCCGTCATCGCTGCCTCGAGGGCTTCGATGGATTTCTCGCGCCCCACGAACAGCGGGATAACCATGTGCGGATAAACCACGACATCACGCAATGGCAGGAGAGGCAATTCGATGGTTGTCTTCATGATTTCGCCTCTACGGCGGCCATATGGCCGTAATCAGATGGAATTAAGCTTGAAACCAAGATGGGGGCTGCCTTGAAAAAAAACAAGCGCAAAGCGGATGTAAAAAACGACATAAAAAAAAAGAGGCCCGAAGGCCCCTTCTTTATTTCGGCAGAGTGAACGCTTATGCGTCCGGCGCTGCCTTGGCTGTCGGCTCACTGTTCTCGTAGATATACAGTGGCTTGGATTTGCCTTCAATCACACTCTCGTCGATCACGACTTTGCTCACCTCGGACTGCGAGGGGATTTCGTACATCGTGTCGAGCAGTACACCTTCGAGAATCGAGCGCAGGCCACGAGCACCGGTTTTACGTTCCAGGGCACGCTTGGCGACCGATTTCAGTGCGTCGGAACGGAATTCCAGATCCACACCTTCCATCTCGAACAGCTTGGCATACTGTTTGGTCAGAGCATTTTTCGGCTCGGTGAGGATCTGCATCAACGCAGCCTCATCCAGCTCGTCCAGCGTCGCGAGGACCGGCAGACGACCGACGAACTCAGGGATCAGACCGAACTTGACCAGATCGTCAGGCTCGACTTCACGCAAGGATTCACCGACTTTTTTGCCTTCTTCCTTGCTGCGCACTTCTGCGTTGAAACCGATGCCACCTTTGGTGGAACGGTTCTGGATAACCTTCTCGAGACCCGAGAACGCACCACCGCAGATGAACAGGATGTTACGGGTGTCGACCTGCAGGAATTCCTGCTGCGGGTGCTTGCGGCCACCTTGCGGCGGTACGGAAGCGACCGTGCCTTCGATCAACTTGAGCAAGGCCTGCTGCACGCCTTCACCGGAAACATCACGGGTGATCGACGGGTTGTCGGACTTGCGGGAAATCTTGTCGATTTCGTCGATGTAGACAATACCCATCTGGGCCTTTTCTACGTCGTAATCGCATTTCTGCAACAGCTTCTGAATGATGTTCTCGACATCTTCACCAACATAACCCGCCTCGGTGAGGGTGGTTGCGTCAGCGATGGTGAACGGAACGTTCAACAAGCGAGCCAGCGTTTCCGCCAGCAGGGTTTTACCCGAGCCTGTCGGGCCGATCAGCAGGATGTTGCTCTTGCCGAGTTCGACGTCGTCAGCCTTTTTGTCACGCTGATTCAGGCGCTTGTAGTGGTTGTACACCGCTACGGCCAGAACCTTTTTCGCACGCTCCTGACCAATCACATACTGATCAAGGATGCCGCTGATTTCTTTAGGCGAAGGCAATTTATGCGCGCTGCTTTCGGCCTGGGCT
>NZ_JBIUWQ010000130.1:0-3703 GCF_044743525.1 Pseudomonas sp. NPDC087598
TAAACGGTCTGTCCTACAGCCGTTTAATAGCTGGCCGGCAAAAAGCGTCCATAGTGATCGACCGTAAGGTTCTGGCTGATCTGGCAGTGAACGAAAAAGCGGTGTTTGCTGCGATTGTCGAGAAAGCTAAAGCCACCTTGGCTTAAGTACCCCCGACAATCACCCGGCCTCACTTCCGTGGGGCCAGGTGGTAAACGTCTTAAATAGGGGAAGAGCCTTCAAGCTCTTCCCCTATTTTGTATCTGGAGTCTGTACATGGAAAACCTGGATGCGCTGGTCTCTCAAGCACTAGAGGCTGTGCAAAGCGCTGAAGATATCAATGCCCTGGAGCAAATCCGGGTTCAATACCTTGGCAAAAAGGGCGAATTGACTCAGGTGATGAAGACCCTGGGGAATTTGCCAGCAGAAGAGCGCCCGCAAGTCGGCGCCCTTATCAACGTTGCCAAGGAACGTGTAACAGGCGTTCTCAATGCGCGCATGGCCCTGTTTGAAGAAGCCGAACTGGCTGCCAAACTGTCCGCCGAGTCCATTGATGTGACGTTGCCGGGCCGTGGTCAGACCTCCGGTGGTCTGCATCCTGTGACCCGGACTCTGGAGCGTGTTGAACAATTCTTCACCCGCATTGGCTACGGCATCGCCGAAGGCCCTGAGGTCGAAGACGACTATCACAACTTTGAAGCGCTCAACATCCCAGGCCATCACCCGGCCCGGTCGATGCATGACACCTTCTATTTCAATGCCAACATGCTGTTGCGCACCCATACCTCGCCGGTACAGGTCCGCACCATGGAATCGAAACAGCCACCGATCCGCATCGTCTGCCCAGGCCGTGTGTATCGCAGTGACTCCGATATCACCCACTCGCCGATGTTCCACCAGGTCGAAGGCCTGCTGGTCGATCGCGACATCAATTTTGCCGATCTCAAAGGCACCATCGAAGAATTCCTGCGGGTGTTCTTCGAGAAAGAACTGGCCGTACGTTTCCGTCCTTCGTACTTCCCGTTCACCGAGCCATCTGCTGAAGTCGATATGGAATGCGTGATGTGCAGCGGTAAAGGCTGCCGCGTCTGCAAGCAGACCGGCTGGCTGGAAGTGATGGGCTGCGGCATGGTTCACCCGAACGTGCTGCGCATGTCCGGCATCGATCCGGAAGAATTTTCCGGCTTCGCTTTCGGCATGGGCGTCGAGCGTCTGGCCATGCTCCGTTACGGCGTGAACGACTTGCGTCTGTTCTTCGACAACGACTTGCGGTTCCTCGCGCAATTTCGCTAGTCGTAACGAATTCTTAGGAGAGCAGGATGAAATTCAGTGAACAATGGCTGCGTGGCTGGGTTAGCCCGCAGGTAGATCGCGACGAGCTGGTTGCTCGTCTGTCGATGGCCGGTCTTGAGGTCGATAGCGTTACGCCGGCCGCCGGTGTATTCAGCGGCGTGGTGGTGGGCGAGGTGCTGAGCACCGAGCAACACCCAGACGCAGACAAGTTGCGTGTGTGCCAGGTCAGCAATGGTGCGGAAACTTTCCAGGTCGTATGCGGTGCGCCAAACGTGCGTCCGGGCCTGAAAATTCCGTTCGCCATGATCGGTGCCGAGCTGCCAGGCGACTTCAAGATCAAGAAGGCCAAGCTGCGTGGCGTTGAGTCCAACGGTATGCTCTGCTCGCAAACCGAGCTGCAGGTCGGTGAAGGCAGCGACGGTCTGATGGAGCTGCCGGCCGATGCGCCGGTGGGCGAGGACTTCCGCGTGTACCTGGATCTGGAAGACGCCAGCATCGAGGTCGACCTGACTCCGAACCGTGGCGACTGCCTGTCCCTGGCCGGTCTGGCTCGTGAAGTCGGCGCGCTGTACGCCGTTCCGGTCACCCGTCCGGTCGTGATGACTATTCCTGCCGTGCACGACGAAGTGCGTTCGGTAGAAGTACTGGCGCCGGCCGCCTGCCCGCGCTATCTGGGCCGTGTTATCCGCAACGTTGACCTGTCCAGGCCTACGCCGCTGTGGATGGTTGAGCGTCTGCGTCGCGCCGAAGTGCGCAGCATCGACGCTGCCGTCGACATCACCAACTACGTGATGCTCGAACTGGGTCAGCCGCTGCACGCTTTCGATCTTGCCGAAATCAATGGCGGCATCCGTGTTCGCATGGCGGAAGAGGGCGAGAAGCTGGTCCTGCTTGATGGTCAGGAAGTCAGCCTGCGTAGCGATACGCTGGTGATCGCCGACCACACCCGCGCTCTGGCGATTGCCGGCGTGATGGGTGGCGAGCACAGCGGCGTGTCCGCGACCACTCGCGATGTATTCCTTGAGTCTGCGTTCTTCGACCAGATCGCTGTTGCGGGCAAGGCTCGTTCCTACGGCCTGCATACTGATGCTTCGCACCGCTACGAGCGTGGCGTGGACTGGCAACTGGCCCGTGAAGCCATGGAGCGCGCCACCGGCCTGCTGCTGGAAATCACTGGCGGCGAAGCCGGCCCGATCATCGAGACCGTCAGCGAGCAACATCTGCCATCGATCGCGCCGATCACTCTGCGTGCCCAGCGCATCACTCAGATGCTCGGCATGGAAATGGATTCGGCTCAGGTCGAGCGTCTGCTCAGCGCCTTGGGTCTGAACATCTCCGCCGATGGTGCAGGGCAGTGGCGCGTTGAAGTGCCAAGCCATCGCTTCGACATCAGCCTGGAAGTCGATCTGATCGAAGAGCTGGCTCGTCTGTACGGTTACAACCGTCTGCCGGTTCGTTACCCGCAAGCGCGCCTGGCGCCACAAGCCAAGGCTGAAGCGCGTAGCGATCTGCCGGAACTGCGCCGTCTGCTGGTGGCTCGCGGTTATCAGGAAGCGATCACTTACAGCTTCATCGATCCAAAGCAGTTTGAACTGTTCAACCCGGGCGTCGAGCCGCTGTTGCTGGCCAACCCGATCTCCAATGACATGGCTGCCATGCGCTCGTCGCTGTGGCCAGGTCTGGTCAAGGCGTTGCAGCACAACCTGAACCGTCAGCAGGATCGCGTCCGTCTGTTCGAAAGCGGTCTGCGCTTCGTTGGTCAACTGGAAGGTCTGAAGCAAGAGCCGATGTTGTCCGGTGTTGTCTGCGGTAGCCGTCTGCCGGAAGGTTGGGCGCAGGGTCGCGACACTGTGGATTTCTTCGACGTCAAAGCTGACGTAGAAGCGGTGCTGGGCTTTGCCGGTGCACTGGACTCGTTCACTTTCGCACCGGGCAAACACCCCGCGCTGCACCCGGGTCAAACCGCACGCATCGAGCGCGAAGGGCGTGAAGTCGGCTTCATCGGCGCCATTCACCCGGAGCTGTCGAAAGCTTTGGGCCTGGATCGTCCAGTCTTCGTTTTTGAGCTGGTTCTGGCGGAAGTGGCACTCGGTAAAATGCCGAAATTCCACGAGTTGTCGCGCTTTCCTGAAGTGCGTCGTGACCTTGCACTGATCGCGCACAAAGACGTTGCAGCCTCGGCTGTATTGGACGTAATCCGTGAAAATGCAGGCGAATGGCTCACAGATCTAAGGCTGTTTGACGTTTATCAGGGTAAAGGCATTGATCCTGATAGAAAAAGCCTTGCAGTTGGCTTGACCTGGCAGCATCCATCGCGCACTCTTAATGACGATGAGGTGAATTCGACGACGCAAAATATCCTCACCTCGCTCGAACAACGGTTGAACCCACGTTAAGGAAGTGACGTATGGGGGCTTTGACGAAAGCTGAG
>NZ_JBIUWQ010000131.1:0-1035 GCF_044743525.1 Pseudomonas sp. NPDC087598
GTCGAATCCTCGGTTTCGCCCGAACGGTGCGAGATCACGGCGGTGTAACCGGCTGCCTTGGCCATCTGGATGGCTTCCAGGGTTTCGGTCAGGGTGCCGATCTGGTTGAACTTGATCAGGATCGAGTTGGCGATCTTTTTATCGATGCCTTCTTTCAGGATCTTGGTGTTGGTCACGAACAGGTCGTCGCCCACCAGCTGAGTCTTCTCGCCGATCTTGTCGGTGAGGATTTTCCAGCCAGCCCAGTCGGACTCGTCCAGACCGTCTTCGATCGAGATGATCGGGTAACGTTCGGTCAGACCTTTCAGGTAGTCGGCGAAACCTTCAGCGGTGAACACCTGGCCTTCGCCGGACAGGTTGTACTTGCCGTCTTCGTAGAATTCGCTGGCCGCGCAGTCCAGTGCCAGGGTCACGTCGGTGCCCAGCTTGTAACCGGCGTTGGCCACAGCTTCGGAGATCACTTTCAGAGCGTCTTCGTTGGACGCCAGGTTCGGCGCGAAACCGCCTTCGTCGCCAACGGCGGTGCTCAGGCCACGGGCCTTCAGCACAGCTTTCAGGTGATGGAAAATCTCGGTGCCCATGCGCAGACCTTCCGAGAAAGACTTGGCGCCAACCGGCTGAACCATGAATTCCTGGATGTCGACGTTGTTATCGGCGTGCTCGCCACCGTTGATGATGTTCATCATCGGAACCGGCATCGAGTAAACACCCGGTGTGCCGTTCAGG
This sequence comes from Pseudomonas sp. NPDC087598, assembly GCF_044743525.1. Lineage (NCBI taxonomy): Bacteria > Pseudomonadati > Pseudomonadota > Gammaproteobacteria > Pseudomonadales > Pseudomonadaceae > Pseudomonas > Pseudomonas sp. NPDC087598. The sequence goes on from NZ_JBIUWQ010000131.1 coordinate 727, forward strand.
TTGGCGATGTGTGCATACAGCGGCAGGTCCTGATCCTGTGCAGCGGCCTTGGCCGCAGCCAGGGATACGGCGAGGATGGCGTTGGCGCCCAGGGAACCTTTGTTTTCAGTACCGTCGAGCTTGATCATCGCGTGATCCAGAGCTTTCTGATCGCTTGGGTCGGTACCCAGCAGCAGATCGCGAATCGGACCGTTGATGTTGGCTACTGCTTTGAGCACGCCCTTGCCCAGGTAACGGCTCTTGTCGCCATCACGCAGCTCGAGCGCTTCACGCGAGCCAGTGGATGCACCGGACGGCGCGCAAGCGCTG
>NZ_JBIUWQ010000131.1:1045-3567 GCF_044743525.1 Pseudomonas sp. NPDC087598
CCGGTGGGATTTGCCAGGGTGTCGTTTAAGTAAAGCCCTTTGATGTCGACGATTTTTGCCATTGTTGTAAACACTCCAAAGTTGACGAAAACGACGCAGCTAGAGGAAATCTTTTTACCGTCGGCAAGGGGTGTGCAGCGGGCAGACTTGCAGACGATAACGCTCATGCCCGAGGGCATGAGCGACAAATCGTGCGGTACTTTACCGGAGAATTGAGGTTTACGCGGTTTCTACCGTCGGAAAACTCTTCACCAGTTCGTCCAACGCTTTGAGCTGGGCCAGGAATGGCTCCAGTTTGTCCAGACGCAAGGCGCAAGGGCCGTCGCATTTGGCGTTGTCCGGATCCGGGTGCGCTTCGAGGAACAGACCCGCCAGACCTTGGCTCATGCCGGCCTTGGCCAGATCCAGAACCTGTGCACGGCGACCGCCGGCGGAGTCGGAACGACCGCCAGGCATTTGCAGCGAATGGGTCACGTCGAAGAATACCGGGTACTCGAACTGCTTCATGATGCCGAAGCCGAGCATGTCGACCACGAGGTTGTTGTAGCCGAAGCTCGAACCACGCTCGCAGAGGATCAGTTGGTCGTTACCCGCTTCCACACACTTGTTCAGGATGTGTCTCATTTCCTGAGGCGCGAGGAACTGGGCTTTCTTGATATTGATCACTGCATTGGTCTTGGCCATCGCGACGACCAGATCGGTCTGGCGCGACAGGAAGGCCGGCAGTTGAATGATATCGCAGACCTCAGCGACGACCGCGGCCTGATCAGGCTCGTGGACGTCGGTGATGATCGGCACGCCGAAGGCTTGTTTGATGTCCTGGAAGATGCGCATGCCCTCTTCCAGGCCAGGACCGCGATACGAGGCCACAGAAGAACGGTTGGCCTTGTCGAAACTGGCCTTGAACACGTAAGGGATACCGAGTTTCTCGGTGACCTTCACATACACTTCGCACACCTGCATGGCCATGTCACGGCTTTCCAGCACGTTCATGCCGCCGAACAGCACCATGGGTTTGTCGTTGGCAATCTCGATGTCGCCGACGCGGATGATCTTCTGTGCCATCGGGTTTACGCCTTCTTCTGGTGTTGAGCCAACGCTGCTTTGACAAAACCGCTGAACAGCGGATGGCCATCACGTGGTGTCGAGGTGAACTCAGGGTGGAACTGGCAAGCCACGAACCATGGATGATCCGGTGCTTCAACCACTTCAACCAGCGCTGCGTCAGCGGAGCGACCGGAGATTTTCAGGCCGGCTTCGATGATTTGTGGCAGCAGGTTGTTGTTCACTTCGTAACGGTGACGGTGACGCTCGACGATCACGTCCTTGCCGTAGCAATCGTGCACCTTGGAGCCGGCTTCGAGCAGGCAATCCTGAGCGCCAAGGCGCATGGTGCCGCCCAGGTCGGACGTTTCGGTACGCACTTCAACGGCGCCGGTCGCGTCTTCCCACTCGGTGATCAGACCCACAACCGGGTGGCCGCTGGCGCGGTCGAACTCGGTGGAGTTGGCGTCTTTCCAGCCCATCACGTTACGGGCAAATTCGATGACCGCCACTTGCATGCCGAGGCAGATGCCCAGGTACGGAACCTTGTTTTCGCGAGCGTATTGAACGGCAGTGATCTTGCCTTCCACGCCACGCAGACCGAAGCCGCCCGGTACGAGGATCGCGTCGACACCTTCGAGCAGCGCAGTGCCCTGATTTTCGATGTCTTCGGAATCGATGTAACGCAGGTTGACCTTGGTGCGGTTGCTGATGCCGGCGTGACTCATCGCTTCGATCAGCGACTTGTAGGCGTCCAGCAGTTCCATGTACTTGCCGACCATCGCGATGGTCACTTCGTGCTCCGGGTTCAGCTTGGCGTCAACCACTGCTTCCCACTCGGACAGATCAGCGCTGCCGCATTGCAGACCGAAACGCTCAACGACGAAATCGTCCAGACCCTGCGAGTGCAGAATGCCCGGGATCTTGTAGATGGTGTCGGCGTCTTCCAGCGCAATTACCGCACGTTCTTCAACGTTGGTGAACTGAGCGATCTTGCGACGCGACGAGATGTCGATCGGGTGATCGGAACGGCACACCAGCACGTCTGGCTGCAGGCCGATCGAACGCAGCTCTTTTACCGAGTGCTGAGTTGGCTTGGTCTTGGTCTCGCCAGCGGTGGCGATGTACGGCACCAGCGTCAGGTGCATCAGCATCGCGCGCTTGGCGCCGACTTCGAAACGCAGTTGACGGATGGCTTCGAGGAACGGTTGCGACTCGATGTCACCGACGGTGCCACCGATTTCAACCATTGCCACGTCAGCGTCACCAGCACCCTTGATGATGCGGCGCTTGATTTCGTCGGTGATGTGCGGGATCACCTGGATGGTTGCACCCAGGTAGTCACCACGGCGCTCTTTGCGCAGCACGTGCTCGTAGACACGGCCAGTGGTGCCGTTGTTGTGGTTGGGAGGGGCGGGGGGGGGGGAGCGAGCGCCCCAGGCCGGGGCGCGCGGGGGGGGGGGTGGGGGGGGGGGGGC
>NZ_JBIUWQ010000132.1:0-3456 GCF_044743525.1 Pseudomonas sp. NPDC087598
ACGCGGCGCTAAACGCGTAGCAAGCCTGGAAAAGGTGTAAACGATGTCCCCGGTCTAATGTGTAAAGGATGTACCGGTCTCTACAGTGAGGGGCTCTTGATCTACCCCACTATCCCGGAGTCAGACACTCCGGCCCGTTGAGCTTCGGATCATTGACCATGTTCGCCAATACCCGCTCACGCAACGCGGCGGGCTCACTGGCCAGCAGCGCCTGCAATGTATGCAGAGGTGTCTCGGGATCAAGCCACGCCGCCTGCCCCGCCTCATCGAGAATCAACGGCCGGCGCTGACTGGCTGCCGATTGAGTGATCACCGCCGTGCTCAGCCACACCTGTTCCTGCACCGGGTAGGCTTCCCAGATCGCCGCAAAAAACAGCGAGGAACCCTCCCCCGGTGTCAGCCAGTACGGACGCTTGCGCTGGGTTCCGCGCCATTCGTAAAAACCGTTGGCCGGCAGCAGACAACGGCGCAAACGCAGCGCTTCACGGAACATCGGCTGTTCAACCACGGTTTCCGCCCGGGCATGCGCCGGCGTGCGCGACAGATCGGTCAGCCACGGTGGCGTCAGCCCCCAGCGAGCGCGGGCCAAGGTGCGTTGGCCGTCTTCAGCGGCACGCAGCATCAACACCGAATCATTGGGGGAAATGTTCCACTGCGCCAGTTGATCGGCAGGAAAACCTGGCAGGGCCGCGAAATCACGGTTCCAGCGAAACAGGGCATAACGTCCACACATTGGGCAACACGACTCAGAAGTAAAACGAACGTCAGCCTAACAGACCAGCGTACCGGGGAAGCTCTCCGGTTCATCGCCGGGCAGCGGCAGCGCGGCATTGTACGCGGTGATCAGCTCGCGGGCGTACTCGGCCTGATCGTTGTCGACCGACAGTCCCAACAGGCCGAAGATCGGCAACTCGCCGGTGCCGCCAAGCAGATCGCGCCCGACCAGGTGCGCCTCGATGCCTTCACTGGCGAGCATGCCCTTGAGCATTTCGCCTTCCATCAGGTTTTCCGGCTCGTAGATTCGCTGCATGGGCGCGCCTCACTCATTTTCGCTGAAGACTTCCAGAAACCAATCCTCGCCATGAACCTGCAATACGAACGTGATCGGCCGACAACACACCTGACAGTCCTCGATGTAGGTCTGATCGCCGCCGGACAGGTCCACCGTCGTCTCGACCTCTTCACCACAATACGGACATTCATACAGTGCGGTTTCCAGCATCGCGGTCTCCCAAGTGACTTGTGCGTATAATCGCCGGTCTATTTGCAGGGCTATTTTTGTCTGGCTACTTTTTCAGACCGTGCCCCGTGGTGTTTGATCAACACCTTTACTTACCCTAGCCGTTTCCAACAAGAGAGCATGATGGGCGAATTCGATGCCATCCGACCTTACGACGACAGCGAAGTACCTGTGGTACTGGCAAGACTGCTCGGCGACAAGGCGTTTCTAGATATCCTCACCCACTTCCGCTTCCCGCGTTTTGCCGGTGCTTTCGGCTGGATGCTCAAACCTCTTATAGCCCATCGGCTGCGTCGTGAGTTTGCCGACGTGACCTCCGTGGCGACTTTGCAGGACAAGGTCGAGTCTTACGTCGACCACACCATCGAACGTGCTACCGATGGCGTGACCTACACCGGTGTCGAGCAATTCAAGTCCGGCAGCGCCTATCTGTTCATCGCCAACCACCGCGACATCGTGATGGACCCGGCCTTCGTCAACTACGCCGTGTACCACGCCGGCCTGCCGACGCCACGTATTGCGATTGGCGACAACCTGCTGCAAAAGCCGTTTGTCAGCGATCTGATGCGCCTGAACAAGAGTTTTATCGTGCACCGCTCGATCACCGGGCGACGCGAGAAAATGGCTGCCTATCAACTGCTCTCGGCGTACATCAACCACTCGATCCGCAACGATTGCGCGTCGATCTGGATTGCTCAGGCTGAAGGTCGGGCGAAGGATGGCGATGATCGCACCGAGTCGGCGATCCTCAAGATGTTCCACATGAGCCGCAAGGACGAGCCGTTCGGCGAAGTGATTCAGTCGCTGAACGTCACCCCGGTGTCGATCAGCTATGAATACGACCCGTGCGACCAGGCCAAGGCCCGCGAGCTGTACATCCGCGCTACCACCGGCACCTACGCGAAAGCGCCGGGCGAGGATGACGTGAGCATCGCCAAGGGCATCACCGGCTACAAGGGCCGGGTGCACGTGAACTTCGCGGCGCCGATCAAAGAACTGTTCGAAGACACCAAGCAATTGGCGGTCGAAATGGACAAACAGATTCTCGGCGGCTATCGCCTGTTCCCGGTGCATTACCTGGCGTATGCACAGTGGGCGGACGCGGATCCGCAACTGAACGTGCCAAAGGCTGCCGAAGTGTTCCCGGCGGATGAACTGGCCAAGGCACAGGAAGAGTGGCAGAGCCGGCTGGACGCGTGCCCAGTAGAGCATCGTCCGTATTTGGTGCTGCAATATGCGACGCCGGTGCGTAATCAGTACCGGGTCAAGGCTGGGTTGCCGCTGTAAAACAACAGCACTGCGCACCTGTGGCGAGGGGATTTATCCCCGATGGGTCGCGCAGCGGCCCCATGTTTCTGCCTGATAAATCATGGGCCTGCTGCGCAGGCCATCGGGGATAAATCCCCTCACCACAAGGTTTTGCATTCGCTTCAGAAGCGGGTGCTGATCCACGAGATGATCAGTGCAAGGCCCAGACAGGCAAAACCAAAACGATAGAAAAACCGGTTCATGCGCAGCGTCGCCCAATCGAGGATCGGTTCGGCGTTCGGTTGCGCCTGACGCTGAGCAGCAATGCTGGCCATTGCGCGTTGTTCACGGCGGCGGGTCGCATGGAGCAGCCAACTGCCCGGAAACGCCAGCAACAGCGCCAACAGATTGATCAGTTTGGCGGGATGGGCGGTAAACAGCGTCATCAAGTGCAGCGACATCACAGACCTCAAAACTTAATCGGTGTGGCAGACGCCAGACCGACGACCGCGGCGGGATTCTACCGAAACCTGCCCCCAACGCCTCCCTTTTACGACAAATAACCCGGCAATCGACCGATGGCTGTCCTGTGTCACGGCTTCGTCATGTGGATACGCCACCCTGCGCGCCTCGAAACGCACATGGAACGCGACATGCTTCACGCTGAAAACCAGGATCGCCTGTACCTCATCACCCCTTACGACGAACAGCAAAGCCTCGTCGGCAGCCTCGCCTTCAATGTTCAGGATCGCCATTGGCTGGTGTATTGCGCACTGGGCGGGCATCAACATGCGGATTTGCCCGAGACTGATTTGCTGACGGGCGTCAGTGTCCTCGACTTCTACTCGCAGGCTGCCTAAAAGCAAAAAAGCACCCTCACTGTAGAGACCGGTACATCCTTTACACATTAGACCGGGGACATCGTTTACACCTTTTCCAGGCTTGCTACGCGTTTAGCGCCGCGTTCA
>NZ_JBIUWQ010000133.1:0-2952 GCF_044743525.1 Pseudomonas sp. NPDC087598
AGGATTAGCCAAGGCAGAATCATGACGGGCTCGTTTCCTTTCGCAAATTCGCAAGGTTCATATCAGACCGCTACCAGCACGATGGCGCCAATAACCAGCACGGCACCAGCAGCCATCGAAGCAGCGTACCAACGCAGTTGACCGGTCTCGGTGCGGCTCAGGGCTGTGTGACCACCCTTGGCCATACGCGGGATCAGACCGATGGTCTGGTCGAGCGGGTCTTTGCGCAGCATGTGGCTGATCGCATGGTACGGCTTGACGAACAGTTTGTCGTAGATCCAGTCGAAGCCCCAGGCAGCGAACCACCAGGCCGAAAGGAAACGGCCGATGCCGCTGTTGGCGATTGCCGTCACGAAGCGACGCTTGCCGAGGAACAGCAGGGCCGCCAGCAGGATACCGGCGAGGGCGATGGCGCCCGAAGCGATTTCCAGGCTGTGCTTGGCTTCGCCGCCGGCATGGCCAACGCTTTCTGGCAGGACGCCGTGCAGCGGTGGAACGATCATGGCGCCGACGAAGGTCGACAGCACGATCAGCACGGAGAGCGGCAGCCAGTGAGCGATGCCGTGACCGGCGTGGGCTTCGGTCTTGGCTTCACCGTGGAACGTGATGAAGATCAGGCGGAAGGTGTACAGCGAGGTCATGAACGCGCCGACCAGACCTGCGTAAAGCAGACCGTGGTTGCCGCTGGCGAACGCTTCCCAAAGGATTTCGTCCTTGGAGTAGAAGCCTGCGGTGACCAGTGGCAGAGCGGCCAGTGCAGCACCACCGACGATGAAGCTGGCGTAGGCCAGTGGCAGTTTTTTCCACAGACCGCCCATCTTGAAGATGTTCTGCTCGTGGTGGCAGGCAACGATCACCGCACCGGAAGCAAGGAACAGCAGGGCCTTGAAGAAGGCGTGGGTCATCAGGTGGAAAATCGCGCCATCCCATGCACCAACGCCCAGCGCCAGGAACATGTAGCCGATCTGGCTCATGGTCGAGTAGGCGAGGATACGTTTGATGTCGGTTTGTACCAGTGCCGCGAAACCTGCGAGAACCAGCGTCACACCACCCACGATGCCGACCAGGTGCAGAATTTCCGGCGCCAGGGTGAACAGACCGTGGGTACGGGCGATCAGGTAGACACCAGCGGTCACCATGGTGGCGGCGTGGATCAGTGCCGAAACCGGGGTAGGGCCGGCCATCGCGTCCGCGAGCCAGGTTTGCAGCGGCAGTTGTGCCGATTTACCAACCGCGCCACCCAGCAGCATCAGAGTCGCCAGGGTGATCCAGAAATCGCCAACCTGGAATTTCTGCGGTGCCAGCACCAGCAGTTCCTGGATGTTCAACGTGCCCACTTGCTGGAACAGGATGAACAGGCCGATGGCCATGAACACGTCGCCGATCCGGGTCACGATGAAGGCCTTGAGTGCGGCGTTACCGTTGTTGCGGTTGCTGTAGTAGAAACCGATCAACAGGTACGAGCACAGGCCCACGCCTTCCCAACCGAAGTCCAGGAACAACAGGTTATCGCCGAGCACCAGGAACAGCATGCTGGCGATAATCAGGTTGGTGTACGAGAAGAAGCGCGAGTAGCCCGCTTCACCGCGCATGTACCAGGACGCGAACAGGTGGATCAGGAAACCGACGCCCACCACCACGCCGAGCATGGTGATCGACAGGCCGTCGACGTAGAGGGCGAAGTCAGGCTTGAAGCCTTCGACCGCCATCCACTTCCACAGCACCAGGGTGTAGTGACCGCCTTCGGGTGGCGCGACGTTGAATTGCCAGATGACATAGGCGGCGACAATCGCCGACAAGCCAATGGAACCCACGCCGATCAGCGCCGAGAGGTTTTCCGACCAGCGTCCACGGGAGAACGACAGCAGCAGGAAACCGATCAGAGGGAATACGAAAGTCAGAAAGATCAGGTTCATCCGCGCATCTCACTGGCAGCGTCGATATCGAGCGTGTGGAAGCGGCGATACAGTTGCAGCAGGATCGCCAGACCAATACTGGCCTCGGCGGCTGCCAAACTGATCACCAGGATGAACATGATCTGTCCATCCGGCTGGCCCCAACGGGCGCCAGCAACAATGAAGGCCAGTGCAGAGGCGTTCATCATCACTTCCAGGCTCATCAACACGAACAAAATGTTGCGGCGGACCATCAGGCCGACCAGACCAAGGCAGAACAGGATGCCGGCAACGGCCAATCCATGTTCGAGAGGGATAGCAGGCAGGTCTTTCTCCTTCGCCTCGTTACGGCCCAAATGGAACGCCGTGACGGCTGCGGCGAGCAGCAGCATCGAGGCGAGTTCGACCACCAGCAGGTACGGGCCAAACAGGCTGATGCCCACGGCTTTCGCGTCTACGGTGGTGTGGCCGATGGCTTGACCGCTCTGGTGAGCGAACAGCACATACAGCAGTTCGGCCAGCAGCAAGGCTGCGAGAATCACCGGCCCGGCCCAGATGCCGGGCTTGAGCCAGTTGCGCTCTTGCTGAACCGAGGCGGGGCCGAGGTTCAGCATCATCACCACGAACACGAACAGCACCATGATGGCACCGGCGTAGGCGATCACTTCCAGCACGCCGGCGAACGGTGCGCCGAGTGCGAAGAAGGTCATGGCCACGGCGATCAACGAGATGATCAGGTAGAGCAGGGCGTGCACAGGGTTGGTGTTGGTGACCACGCGAAGCGTGGACACAACCGCGATACCCGATGCGAAATAGAAAGCGAATTCCATCGTTCTTCCTTAAGGCAGCAAGCTCTTCACGTTGATCGGTTCGGCTTCGTTCTGCGCAGCGCCTTTCGGCTTGCCAGCGATTGCCATACCTGCAACACGATAGAAGTTGTAATCAGGGTTTTTGCCGGGGCCGGAGATCAACAGATCTTCTTTCTCGTACACCAGGTCCTGACGTTTGAACTCGGCCATCTCGAAATCCGGAGTCAGCTGGATTGCGGTGGTCGGAC
>NZ_JBIUWQ010000134.1:0-2938 GCF_044743525.1 Pseudomonas sp. NPDC087598
TCCAGAACCAGCTTCTGGGCGCGTTCATTTCCCACGAATTGAACCGCTGCATCGCTTGCTACCGCTGCGTGCGTTTCTACAAGGATTACGCTGGCGGCACCGACCTCGGTGTGTTCGGCGCCCATGACAACGTGTACTTCGGTCGCGTTGAAGACGGCACCCTCGAAAGCGAGTTCTCCGGCAACCTCACCGAGGTCTGCCCGACCGGTGTGTTCACCGACAAGACTCACTCCGAGCGCTACAACCGCAAGTGGGACATGCAGTTCTCACCGAGCATCTGCCATGGCTGCTCGAGCGGTTGCAACATCTCCCCGGGCGAGCGTTACGGTGAACTGCGTCGCATCGAAAACCGCTTCAACGGTTCGGTGAACCAGTACTTCCTGTGCGACCGTGGCCGTTTCGGTTATGGCTACGTCAACCGCACCGACCGTCCACGTCAGCCGCTGCTGGCCGACGGCACCAAGTTGGGCCTCGACGCGGCACTGGATAAAGCCGCCGATCTGCTGCGCGGTCGCAACATCGTCGGTATCGGTTCGCCGCGTGCCAGCCTTGAAAGCAACTACGCGTTGCGTGAACTGGTTGGCGCCGAGCACTTCTACTCGGGTATCGAAGCCTCCGAACTGGAGCGCATCCGTCTGGTCCTGCAAGTGCTGAAAGACAGCCCGCTGCCTGTGCCGAACATGCGCGACATCGAAGACCACGACGCGATTTTCGTCCTCGGTGAAGACCTGACCCAGACCGCCGCCCGTATGGCCCTGGCCCTGCGTCAGTCGGTCAAGGGCAAAGCTGAAGACATGGCCGAAGCCATGCGCGTTCAGCCTTGGCTCGACGCGGCGGTGAAGAACATCGGTCAGCACGCGCTGAACCCGCTGTTCATCGCCAGCCTGGCGGAAACCAAGCTCGACGACGTCGCTGAAGAATGCGTACACGCAGCTCCGGATGATCTGGCGCGCATCGGTTTCGCTGTTGCTCATGCTCTGGATGCCAGCGCCCCGGCCGTTGAAGGTCTGGACGCTGAAGCGCTGGAATTGGCCAAGCGCATTGCTGACGCCTTGCTCGCCGCTAAACGTCCGCTGATCATCGCCGGTACTTCGCTGGGCTCCAAAGCCTTGATCGAAGCGGCGGCGAACATCGCCAAAGCCCTTAAGCTGCGCGAGAAGAACGGTTCGATCAGCCTGATCGTGCCGGAAGCCAACAGCCTCGGTCTGGCCATGCTCGGTGGCGAATCGGTCGACGCTGCGCTGCAAGCAGTTATCGACGGCAAGGCCGACGCCATTGTCGTGCTGGAAAACGATCTGTACACCCGCACCTCGAAAGCCAAGGTCGATGCGGCACTGAACGCTGCGAAAGTAGTGATCGTTGCCGACCATCAGAAGACCGCTACCAGCGACCGCGCCCACCTGGTTCTGCCAGCGGCAAGCTTCGCCGAAGGCGACGGTACTCTGGTCAGCCAGGAAGGTCGCGCCCAGCGCTTCTTCCAGGTTTTCGATCCGCAATACCTCGACGCGAGCATTCTGGTTCACGAAGGCTGGCGCTGGCTGCATGCCCTGCGCGCTACCCTGCTGAACCAGCCGATCGACTGGACGCAACTCGACCACGTCACCGCTGCCGTTGCTTCGAGCACCGAGCAACTGGCGCGTATCGTCGACGCTGCACCGTCCGCTGCGTTCCGCATCAAGGGTCTGAAACTGGCGCGTGAGCCGCTGCGTTATTCCGGTCGCACTGCGATGCGCGCCGACATCAGCGTTCACGAACCGCGTACTCCGCAAGACAAAGACACCGCGTTCGCCTTCTCCATGGAAGGTTATTCGGGCTCTGCCGAACCGCGTCAGCAAGTGCCTTTTGCCTGGTCGCCGGGCTGGAACTCGCCACAAGCGTGGAACAAGTTCCAGGACGAAGTCGGTGGTCACCTGCGTGCTGGCGATCCGGGCACCCGCCTGATCGAAAGCACTGGCGACTCGCTGAACTGGTTCGCTGCCGCTCCGCGTGCGTTCAACCCGGCGCCGGGCACCTGGCAAGCCGTGCCGTTCTATCACCTGTTCGGCAGCGACGAAAACTCGTCGAAAGCCGCTCCGGTTCAGGAACGCATTCCGGCTGCTTACGTGTCGCTGGCCAAGTCCGAAGCGGATCGCCTGGGCGTCAACGACGGTGCCCTGCTGAGCTTGAACGTCGCCGGTCAGACCCTGCGTCTGCCGCTGCGCATCAATGAAGAACTGGGCGCAGGTCTGGTGGCATTGCCTGCGGGCATCGCCGGCATTCCACCGGCATTCGCCGGCGTATCCGTCGACGGTCTGCAGGAGGCAGCGCAATGACCTGGTTCACCCCTGAAGTGATCGATGTGATCCTGACGGTCATCAAAGCCATCGTGATTCTGCTGGCCGTTGTGGTCGCGGGCGCGTTGCTCAGCTTTGTCGAACGTCGCCTGCTGGGCTGGTGGCAGGACCGTTACGGTCCGAACCGCGTTGGCCCGTTCGGTATGTTCCAGATCGCCGCCGACATGCTGAAGATGTTCTTCAAGGAAGACTGGACCCCGCCGTTTGCCGACAAAGTGATCTTCACTTTGGCACCGGTGGTGGCCATGTCCGCCCTGCTGATCGCGTTTGCGATCATCCCGATCACCCCGACCTGGGGTGTCGCGGATCTGAACATCGGCCTGCTGTTCTTCTTCGCCATGGCCGGTCTGTCGGTCTACGCGGTGCTGTTTGCCGGCTGGTCGAGTAACAACAAGTTCGCCCTGCTCGGCGCGTTGCGTGCTTCCATTCCGCGTCCGCGTTATGACCAGGTGATGGATTTCAGCTGGAAATTCTGCCTGCCACTGACCCTGATCAATTTGCTGGTGACCGCTGCGGTCGTGTTGTGGAACACGCCTGCAGTAGCGGGGCAGGGTGGATGTGACCCATGTTCAAGGGTAGTTGCGACATGGTGAAGGGTACTGGGA
>NZ_JBIUWQ010000135.1:0-2924 GCF_044743525.1 Pseudomonas sp. NPDC087598
CAGCCCGAAAGACATTTTTTCGAACCACCCCCACACATTTTACTTACATGTACATCCCACCGTTCACCGGGATTGTAGCCCCAGTGACGTATGCCGCACCGTCGGATGCAAGAAAAGCGACCACAGAAGCGATCTCTTGAGCTTGTCCCAGACGACCCAGCGGAATCTGCGTCTGCAAGGCTTCACGCTGTGCTTCAGGCAGCTCACGCGTCATATCGGAGTCGATAAACCCTGGGGTTACCGAGTTGACCGTAATCGAACGCGAACCGACTTCACGCGCCATTGCACGGCTGAAACCTTCCAGACCGGCCTTGGCGGCTGCATAGTTTACTTGGCCTGCGTTGCCCATGGCACCCACCACCGAGCCAATACTGATAATTCGACCCCAACGCGCCTTGGTCATACCGCGCAGAACGCCCTTGGACAGGCGATACAGACTGTTCAGGTTGGTATCGATGACGTCGTACCATTCGTCATCTTTCATGCGCATCATCAGGTTATCGCGGGTGATGCCGGCATTATTGACCAGGATTGCCGGGGCACCGAACTGCTCCTGAATGCTCGCAATCACTTTGCTGACCGATTCGTCGCTAGTGACGTTGAGTTCCAGACCGGTACCCTGAATGCCATGCTCTTTCAGCGTGGCAGCAATCGCCTCGGCGCCTTTGGCGGAGGTCGCGGTGCCAACAACGATGGCGCCCTGACGGCCCAGTTCCAGTGCGATAGCCTGGCCGATACCGCGGCTTGCACCGGTAACCAGTGCAACTTTACCTTGCAGACTCATGCAAGTTTCTCCTGATTCAGGCTTGCGCTGCGCGAGCGGCAGCGAAAGCGTCTGGGGTATTGAGGTTGGAAGTCGCAACGCCTTCGGCGCAACGCTTGTTCAGACCGGCCAGTACTTTGCCCGGGCCGCATTCGACCAGATCGGTCGCACCCTTGGCAGCCAGCGTCTGCACCGATTCGACCCAGCGAACCGGCTTGTAGAGTTGCTCAAGCAGATCGCGCTTGAGGGTTTCCAGATCGGCCGGCACCTGCGCGCTGACGTTCTGGACCACCGGGATCTGCGGCGCCTGCCAGTCGATAGCGGCGATGGATTCAGCAAAGCGCTCGGCCGCCGGACGCATCAGCTCGCAGTGCGACGGCACGCTCACTGGCAACGGCATCGCACGCTTGGCGCCACGAGCCTTGCAGCCTTCGATGGCGCGCTCGACAGCAGCCTTGGCACCGGCGATCACCACCTGGCCTGGCGAGTTGAAATTGACGGCGCTGACCACTTCGCCTTGCGCCGCTTCGGCGCAGGCAGCCAGCACGTCAGCATCTTCCAGACCGAGGATTGCAGCCATGCCGCCCTGCCCCGCTGGAACCGCTTCCTGCATCAGTTGACCACGGCGCTCAACAAGCTTGACCGCGTCAGCCAACGTCAGGCTGCCGGCAGCGACCAGTGCGCTGTACTCACCCAGGCTGTGACCAGCAACAAAGGCCGGACGCGCGCCACCTTCCGCCAGCCACAGACGCCACAGGGCGATCGAGGCGGTCAGAATGGCCGGCTGGGTTTTATCGGTTTGATTGAGCAGCTCTTCCGGCCCCTGTTGGGTCAGCGCCCACAGGTCATAGCCCAGAGCAGCGGAGGCTTCTTGGAAAGTTTCGAGGATCAGCGGATGTTGCGCGCCCAACTCGGCCAGCATGCCGAGGGACTGCGAACCCTGTCCTGGAAAGACGAATGCGAGGGAAGCAGACATGTAACAAGCCCCTAATGATCTTGTCGTCGGAAAATGACGTCCCGCTTGGGGACGCAAGAAACTGACAGTTGGATGGCCCTTTGAACCGGGCGGTCACATTTAAGCATTGTCGGACGAAAACGCCTAAGACAACAAATCCTCCAGACGACCGTGGAGGCGCTCGGGAAGATTCTCCTGAATCTCGATCAGTGCACGCTGAATCGCACTCTGAAAACCCTGAACCCCGGCCGAACCGTGACTTTTCACGACGATACCCTGCAAGCCGAGGAAGCTTGCGCCGTTATGTCGCGCCGGCGCCAGATCAGCCTGCAAGCGCTTCATCAGTGGCAACGCCAAGGCGCCTACCGCACGCGAGGCGAAGTTCTTTTTGAACAGCGCTTCGATCCGCGCAGCAATCATCGTTGCCAGCCCTTCGCTGGACTTGAGCAGGATATTGCCGACAAAACCGTCACAAACCACCACATCCGCTTCGCCGCGATACAGACCATCGCCCTCGACAAAACCGATGTAGTTGATGCCGCGAGCAGCCTGCAACAGCGTTGCTGCCAGTTTTACCTGCTGATTACCTTTGATGTCTTCGGTGCCGATGTTCAGCAACGCCACGCGCGGACGAGGGATGCCCAGCGTCTGCGCCGCCACCGAACCCATCACCGCGAACTGCAATAGATGTTCGGCGCTGCAATCGACGTTGGCACCAAGGTCGAGCAACTGGCAATAACCCTTTTGCGTCGGGATCGCGGCAACCATGGCGGGACGATCAATACCCGGCAGGGTTTTCAAAACGAACCGCGACAAGGCCATCAACGCACCGGTATTGCCGGCACTGACACAGGCTTGCGCCTTGCCATCGCGCACCAGTTCGAGGGCGACACGCATCGACGAATCCGGCTTGCCACGAAGGGCCTGGGTCGGTTTTTCGTCCATGGTAATGACTTCGCTCGCCGCAACAATCGTCAGGCGCGCGCGATCGGCAGCCGATTGGCCGTTGATCAATTCTTCAAGAAGGGAGGGTTGACCGACAAGGGTCAGATGCAGCGAGGGCGTAGCAGAAAGGCAAGCAAGGCTGGCCTGAACAATGCTGCGGGGACCGGAGTGGCCCCCCCCAGCGGCCAACGCGCAGACATTTGCGGACAAGAGATAAAAAGTCAGCGCCCCTGTAGAGAACCTAAAGGCCACCCGATAACC
>NZ_JBIUWQ010000136.1:0-2889 GCF_044743525.1 Pseudomonas sp. NPDC087598
ACGGCCAACGCAACGGTAACCGGAACCACGCCGATTGATCTGTTACCGCCGTTTCTCGTGGCACCGGCTGTCGATCCGGTCGATGTGCTGGCCTATCCGAACGGGGTCACGATGCGCATCGAATACCTTGCAGCCCTTGATGGCGATCGTGCGCGATTGGCCGAGGTCAATCCGCCGACAGGCTCGCCACAGTTTCCGTTGGTGGCATTCAACAGCAACAAACGGGTCAATACCGTGCTGACCCCGGCGTATCTCGCGGCCCGCCAAGGCAAAACGTTTGAGCTGCGCTGGAACCTCAATCGCAATGGCGCGCAGGCCGGGAAATCAACCCCGACGCCAGTGAGGGTGCTGAAGATTGCCGATGGTGACTCACGTTTGCCGACCCCGAATATCGCAGGCAATACCAGTACCGTGCTGGACGTTGAAGCCCTCAACGACGGGGCGCGGATTCTTGCAGTGAAATGGCCAGTGTTTGAACCGGCGCAACCGATCTGGGTTACGTGCAAGGGTTTTGACAACAATGGCAACCCGATCAGTACCAACGTCAGGTCTGGCGAGCCCAATGACTCACTGGATGGTTTGAACGTTCAGGCGCCGGTTGCGTGGTTGAAGGCGCTCAAGGATGGCAGCGCACTGACCGTCGAATGCGCCGTCAGTCTTGATGGCTCCCGTGACAGGACCAGGGCGGTTTTACTTCCGCTGCGCACTTACACCATCAACAGTGTGGAGCTGATTGTGCCAACAATCACCAAAGTAACGGACTCCAGAGGTAATCCGATCCCAAACAACGCACGCACCTTCGATACAACTCTGACTCTCGAAGGGTCTGCCACGAAGAATCTAAGTATTGATGTGCTTGATCGAGGAAACTTCCAGGCCACCAGAACAGTTGATACTGCTGGAGTGTGGATACTTCCTTCACTCACGGTGATACCCGGCTCGTATATCTTTACTGCGAAAGCGAAGTATGGGGAAGATCTAGAGTCCGACCCATGGATTGTTACTGTCGATCCGACCCTTGAGTACGAAATTACAACGTTTGAAGACGGTACATTTGGGGGATGGTCGCCAGGCCCCGCAGCAAGTGACCCAAGGGATTTGAGTATCAGACTGGAACAAGGCAATCGGAGATTATTCAATAACACTTTTACCAATAATTCCGCGGGGATTGTTCTTAAAAAATCCTTTGGCAACTTCAAAATCGGACAACGTTATCAATTTTCCATTGCGGCTGTTACCCGTTGGATCGGAGGGGGTGGTGCTGTACCGATTCTTTCTTTGAGCACGACACTGGAACAGTTAACCCAAGCCACGGCTCTTCCCAGAACGTGGATATACCTCACAGGAACATTCATTGCCCAGCAAAACTCTCTGGAGCTGAGAATAAACAGTCACCAAGCCACAACTGACAGCAATGATTATGAGATGGATAATTTACAGATAAAAGCTATTTAGCAATTGCTACATGATCAAGGACTGACCCTGTGAAGCTGCCGATGCCGATCTTTTGCATTTAAACACCAACGTTTAAATGAAACGCCAAGACACGTAATCAGGCTACACATCCTTGCGTAATTGCCTACAGCTACGCCAGAATCCGCCGGCTTGTGCGCCTTGAGGTCGGGTTCTATTGTGGGTCGGTCGCTGACGAATCAGCGATCGGGTTTCGCAGCCCGGATCAATCAAGGCGCACAGCGCTCCCTATCGTTGCCCTCAAGATTTATCGCAACGGTGCTTCATGGCGGCTGTGCGCGGGATACCTTCGGGTATGCCGGGTTCCTTGATTCCCGGTCTGCGAACCTGCGTACAGCCGCCACCTCTCTTCGTTTCGCAGCGAAACGTGGCAGCTCCGACAATCAAGGAGTTTCACCATGATCAAACCAACACCCAACCCGCCCGAAACCGATCTCACCTCCCCCTACGAATCCCTCGATTCGAAAAAACTCAACGAAGCCGCCGACCGCGCTCTTGATCACTATCTTTGTCCACCCGGGTCCACGCCACCGCCACGTAGAGTCCGCCGGATGTACGCCGTTACCGCGGACTTCAAAAATGAGGAGATGCTGGCCGATGCCAGCGAAACGCTCGCTTCAGCCAGAACCATCGCCCATGACTTCGCCCATCTCATTCCAGCGTCGCAACGGCGAACGCTGCTGGGCATTGCGCAACTGATTATGCTCGGGGAACTGGCGGTGAATCGGGTGATGGATAATCTGCAACTGCCCGACTAACCCCTAGCCACAATGACTGTGTGGAGCTGCCGAAGGCTGCGAGCTTTTGATTTTGAAGATCGAGATCAAAAGATCGCAGCCTTCAGCAGCTCCTACAGAGGGGTATTCGTCGGTGCCGTTGATTCAGTCATCCGTAGAAAAATCGAACGCTTGTCGCAGCGCCACCTCCAATGTTTACACCCATGGAGGTCAACGACATGAACAGCAACGACGACAAAACCCCGAACGCCCCGCCAACCGATACGTCGGGCAAACCCGTGAACGTGGTCGAGCGCGATCTGCAGGATCAGGACGATGACACCAAGGCTGTGGACGAGGTCATCACGCCTTCCTCCACCCGCGTCAAAGAGCAGGATGCCGAAGAGCTACAGCGCAAAGTCGATGAGATTGAACGTAAGGTTGCGGATGGCAATTGAGATTTGTGGTGACTGTTGGATTTACCCCCTCACCCCAGCCCTCTCCCTCAGGGAGAGGGGGAAAGGGAGCCGATCGAGTGCAGTTCAAACCCTGTGTTCATCTCGAAATCTCAGGTCTGCGCACTTCGAAAGAACACCACGGTCAGTCCCCTCTCCCTCTGGGAGTGTATGTACCGGAGACATGGTGGACACATGTTCGGAGACATGGTGGACGGTTTTAGATCTTCTTACCTGCCGTCACG
>NZ_JBIUWQ010000137.1:0-2870 GCF_044743525.1 Pseudomonas sp. NPDC087598
CGGCAGGTAAGAAGATCTAAAACCGTCCACCATGTCTCCGAACATGTGTCCACCATGTCTCCGGTACATACAGGGAGAGGGCTAGGGTGAGGGGCAAATACACCTGACACCCACCCGAATCCGTCACACCACAACCCCCTCACTACGGCTTGGCCAACTCCATGATCATCCGCGACAACAGATAAATCCGCGGCGCCACGCTCGCCACTTCGGCGTATTCCTCCGGCGTGTGAATATTGCCGCCGACGATCCCGAACCCATCCAGCGTCGGTGTGCCCACTCCGGCCGACAAACTGGCATCCGCCGCACCACCACTGCCCTCCTCGGTCAGTTTGCGGCCGATCTCGCCGTAAATCCCCTGGGCCATGGCCATCAGACGATCCGATTCCGCCGTCTGCGGCATCGGCGGCAATCCGCGCTGCAAAGAGGTCTTCACTTCAGTGTCGGGAATCAGCTTGTCTTGGGACACCCGCGCCAGATCCTTCTCGATCCGGTCAAACTCCTCCGGCACCGCCGCGCGTACGTCAGCCTTGGCCGTGGCCTGGTCCGGAATCACGTTGGTGCGATCGCCGGCCTTGAGCACAGTGAAGTTGATGGTGGTTTTCTTCGCCTCATCACCGAGCTTGCCCAACTGCAGAATCTGGTGCGCCGCCTCCATCGCCGCATTGCGCCCCAGCTCCGGGGCCACCCCGGCATGTGCCGCTTTGCCCTTGATCTCGACCAGCGCCGTCGCGCTGCCCTTTCGCCATACCACCAAACCATCGGCGGGCCGCCCCGGCTCAAGATTGAGGGTCACGTCATGCTGTTTGGCGGTTTTCTTGATCAGGTCGGTGGCGACGTCCGAGCCGGTTTCTTCGCTGGCATCGAGCAGGAAGGTGATTTGCGCGTAGTCCTTGAAATCGAGGTTTTTCAGGACTTTCAGCGCGTAGATCCCGGCGACGATGCCGCCCTTGTCGTCCATCACCCCCGGCCCGTAGGCGCGACCGTCCTTGATGTGGAACGGTCGCTCGGCCGCCGAACCCTCCTTGAACACCGTGTCCATGTGCGCCATCAGAAGGATTTTCGCCTTGCCGGTGCCTTTGAACGTGGCCAGGACGTGGTTGGTTTTTTCCGGGGTGTTGGGCAACAACTCAATCGTCGCGCCGAGTTTTTTCAGCTCATCGATGGCGATCTCGCTGACTTGCTTGAGGCCTGGCTCATAGCCCGAGCCTGAGTCGATGTTGACCAGCCGCTCCAGCAGTTTGAGGGCTTCGGGCTGGTATTGCTCGGCGTCGGCGAGCACTTGTTTATGCGGTTCGGCGAAGGCGCTGGCGGCGCTGATGGCGAGAGACAGGCCGAGGCTGGCGGCCAGCAGGGAGCGGGGAAATGAGAACGTCATGAATCGATCCTTGTTTCGCGTCGGGGGGATCTGAACCGTACCTGACATCGACGCAAGGCTCTATACCGATAGCGACATCTCCAAGACCGACACCGAACAAAACTGTGGGAGCGAGCCTGCTCGCGAAGGCGTCGTGTCAGGCGATTTCAATGTGGCCGGCCCACCACTTTCGCGAGCAGGCTCGCTCCCACAAGGGGATTGTGGTGATGCGGGTCAGACGGAGTCGAGCAGTGGCTGTTTGGGCAAGTTGTCGCAATTGCAGATCACCCGGTTTCTGCCGCTCGCCTTGGCTTCATACAACGCCTGATCCGCATCATTGAGCCAGCGCGTCGCATCGGCATGGGCCGGATCGTATGCCGCCAGGCCAATGCTCAGACTGACCTTCAACGCCGGGTTCTGCTCGTAACCCAGCGTTGAAAAACGCTCACGCAGCGCTTCCATCGCCTGCGCTGCATGAAACAGCGGCAAATCCGGAAGGATCACGCAGAACTCATCGCCGCCATAGCGACCGCCAACGTCAGTGGCGCGCAGGTTTTGCTTGAGCATCTTGCTCAATTGCCGCAACACGATGTCGCCGGCGACATGCCCGTAGGTGTCGTTGATCGCCTTGAAATGGTCGATGTCTATCAACGCAATGGCCGCGCCCTGATTTTGCCGTTTGCAGCGCTGGTAGGCGATTTCCAGTTGATCCTTCCAGGCGCCGTGATTGAGCAAACCGGTAAGGCTGTCGGTGCGGCTCAGCGCCAGCAATTCCCGTTTATGCAGGCCCAGCGTGTAGGCCTGTCGAAAGCAGATCCAGCCGAGCGCCAGCGGATACAGCATCAGCAGTGGCAAGCAGGCGTACAGTTGCGAAGGCGAGGTCTGCGGAACGAACGCCGGGGCAAACACCACCAGCCCGACGCCGACGCCGAGCAGTTGCGCCGCCGAACCCGCCAGCAGAAAGCGCAGACCGCCGATGGCGACATTGTTCATCGCCATCATCGAAATGGTTGTGGCACTGGGCAGCGGATTGAAATGCATGGCGGCGACCCAGAAACCACCGAGGAAGGCGTCGATCAACAGATTGCGGTGTTCGGCGTGATAAGGAACGCGAGCGCGGCGCGCCCATTGATAGGCCAGATGCGGCCAGACCAGGCCATTGAACAGCATCAGCGCCCAGACCCACAGCGGCGGATCGAGCGGGTACATCGCCACGGACACACAAAGCAGCCCAAGCACCAGCCCGAGGGTTCGCGATGTATAAAGCCTCCTGGCCAATGAAAGTCCCTTTCCTCCTGTGTTTCCCATAAGGGCCTCGACCACTTGACGGAACGTGCACACCGCAGGACGGATGTGCTGGGAGTCTAACAGGGCAACGTTAAATAGCCATCGCCGGCCAGCGGCCTCAACAGAACTCCTGTAGATACCGTCTTGCCCCTCATCGGGCAAGTGCAAATTTCGGGTCAAATGGTTGGCCCGATTTGAGAACGGCGTAAACGAAATGCAGCAGCTT
>NZ_JBIUWQ010000138.1:0-2575 GCF_044743525.1 Pseudomonas sp. NPDC087598
GGAGCCCGTCGGAAGGCTGAGTGGAGGGATTGATCCGGGCGTGGGAGCGCAGCGACCGTTTGGCGCAGCCAAATGCATCGAGAGGAGGTGCAGCGAAGCAAACCGTAGGCGATGCGCCCGGATCAATCCCGGAGCGAAGGAACCCGAGCCTAAGCGAGGGCCGTACGTCAGGGTAAAGCCTTTTGGGTTACCTTTTCGGCGTCTGGAAAAGGTGACTCGCCGTAAGGGCGAAACCCTAAGCAGCCATCACCGCAGCAACGGATATTCACTCAAAAAAACCAAACGACAAATAACAAAAAGGCGCCCGAAGGCGCCCTCTTGATCCAAGGCCGTCAGGCCATTTCAGCCGTGGTCTCAAAGTCAAACGTCAGCTCACCATCCTTGATGTCGATGTGCACCACACCGCCATGCTCGGCCAGCTCGCCAAACAGAATCTCCTCCGCCAGCGGACGCTTGATCTTGTCCTGAATCAGACGCGCCATCGGACGTGCACCCATTGCCGAGTCATAACCACCCGCAGCCAGCCAACTGCGCGCCGCATCGGTAACCTCAAGCAGCACACGCTTGTCTTCCAGCTGCGCCTGAAGCTCGGTGAGGAACTTGTCCACCACACTTTTGATGACCTCATGACTGAGGCGACCAAACTGGATAATGGTGTCCAGACGGTTACGGAATTCCGGCGTGAAGCTCTTCTTGATCACTTCCATCGCATCAGACGAGTGGTCCTGATGAGTGAAACCGATCGAAGCACGAGCCGCCGTTTCGGCACCGGCGTTGGTCGTCATGATCACGATCACATTGCGGAAATCCGCCTTGCGCCCGTTGTTATCGGTCAGCGTGCCGTGGTCCATCACCTGCAGCAGCAGGTTGAAGACTTCCGGATGCGCCTTCTCGATTTCATCGAGCAGCAATACGCAATGCGGTTGCTTGGTGATCGCTTCGGTCAACAGACCGCCCTGATCGAAACCGACGTAGCCTGGAGGCGCACCGATCAGACGCGATACGGTGTGACGTTCCATGTACTCTGACATGTCGAAACGAACCAGCTCGATCCCCAACGCCTTGGCCAGTTGCCGCGCAGCCTCGGTTTTACCGACACCGGTCGGCCCTGCGAACAGGAACGAACCGACTGGCTTGTCCGGCGACTTAAGCCCGGCACGGGACAGCTTGATCGCAGTCGACAGCGAATCGATCGCTGCATCCTGACCAAACACCGTCAGTTTCAGGTCACGCTCCAGGTTACGCAGCAGTTCCTTGTCGGAACTGGTGACGTGCTTCGGCGGAATCCGCGCAATCTTCGCCACAATGTCTTCGACCTGTGGCACTTCAATGCGCTTCACGCGTTTTTCGACCGGTTGCAGACGCTGATAGGCACCCGCTTCGTCGATCACATCGATAGCCTTGTCCGGCATATGCCGGTCATTGATGTAGCGCGACGCCAGTTCAGCGGCAGCGCGCAACGACTCGTCGCTGTATTCGATGTTGTGATGCTGCTCGAAACGCCCTTTCAGGCCGCGCAGGATGCCGATGGTGTCTTCCACCGACGGCTCGACGACATCGACCTTCTGGAAACGACGCGCCAAGGCACGATCCTTCTCGAAGATGCCGCGGAATTCCTGGAACGTCGTCGAACCAATGCAGCGAATGTCGCCAGACGACAGCAGCGGCTTGAGCAGGTTCGAGGCATCCATGACGCCACCGGACGCCGCGCCGGCACCAATGATGGTGTGGATCTCGTCGATGAACAGGATCGCCTGCGGGCGTTTTTTCAGTTCATTGAGCAGCGCCTTGAAGCGCTTCTCGAAATCACCGCGATACTTGGTGCCCGCGAGCAGAGCACCGAGGTCCAGGGAGTAAACGACGCTGTTGGCCAGTAGATCAGGCACCTGATTGTCGACAATGCGCTTGGCCAGGCCTTCGGCAATCGCGGTTTTACCCACGCCTGCCTCACCGACCAGCAGCGGATTGTTTTTACGCCGACGCGCGAGAATCTGCGCGACACGCTCGACTTCCGATTCGCGGCCGACCAGCGGGTCGATACGGCCCTGGCGCGCGAGTTCGTTGAGGTTGCTGGCATAAGCATCCAGAGGATTGCCTGAAGAAGAAGACTCACCGCCCTCGTCGTCCTGCATATCTTGTTCACCTTCAGAGTGATCGCCATGCCCCGGCACTTTGGAAATGCCATGGGCGATGTAGTTGACGACATCGATGCGCGCAACGCTCTGCTGTTTCAGCAGAAACACTGCCTGACTCTCTTGCTCACTGAAGATTGCAACCAGCACGTTGGCGCCAGTCACTTCGCGTTTGCCCGAGCTCTGTACGTGGAAAACAGCACGTTGCAGTACACGCTGAAAGCCCAGGGTTGGCTGGGTTTCGCGATCTTCGTCATGAACGGGGATCAATGGCGTGGTGGAGTCGATGAACTCCTGCAGGTCATGCTTGAGTTTGTCGAGGTTTGCGCCGCAGGCACGCAAAACGGTGGCGGCAGCCTCATTATCCAATAGGGCCAGCAGCAGGTGTTCGACGGTCATGAATTCATGACGTTTCGAACGAGCCTCCTTGAAGGCTAGATTGA
>NZ_JBIUWQ010000139.1:0-2538 GCF_044743525.1 Pseudomonas sp. NPDC087598
CCACGCCGACGACGACACCCAGCGGGGTGACCTCCGCATTGAACCACACCCCCGGGTACCCCGGCGGCGCCTGGAACGCAGGCGGTGCGTCCTGAACAGCACCGCCTGCCGAATCGTCGTCGTGCTCCTCTGGAAGATCCTTTTGGAGAATCGGGCGATCCTGCTTGAATGTTAGTCGAATCTGGCTGATTGCATGCATGGAAAGAAAGGTTCGTCAGTTGTGCAAATACAGTGGTGGGGGCGATTGCGCACGTTTTCAACTCCGACTGCCCGGTCACCTTGACTATCGGGAAAACGGTGTTACAACCAATAGAGCCCACAGTGGGTAAAAAAGATCCGCGGAGTCAATCCTTTTAACGGATTAGATTGCGGATGACTTGGATGATACTCCAGCGATGGAGTCTGTTGCAGAGGGATTTGAGCATGGCTGTCGGCAAGGTGAAATGGTTCAACAATGCCAAGGGGTTCGGTTTCATCAATACCGAGGCCCGCGAAGGTCGAGATGAAGATGGCAAAGAGATCGATTTCTTTGCGCACTACTCTGCCATTGATATGGAAGGGTATAAGACCCTCAAGGCCGGACAGGTCGTAAATTTCGAGATCGTCCAGGGCCCGAAAGGCTTGCACGCGGTGAAGATTACTGCGGATGCGGCTGCTGTCGCAGAAACAAAAAAAGAAGTGACCAACACCGCCCGCCAAGACCAGAAAGTTACCAGCTGACGCTTCAAACCTTCAGCCATAAAAAACCGCCCGCCTCGATCAATCGAGACGGGCGGTTTTTCGCATGCCTGCGATGCTTACATGTGCTTGATCAGCGCATCACCGAAGCCCGAAGAAGACACCAGGGTGGCGCCTTCCATCAGACGTTCGAAGTCGTAGGTCACAGTCTTGGCCTTGATCGCGCCGTTGGTGCCTTTGATGATCAGGTCTGCCGCCTCGATCCAGCCCAGGTGACGCAGCATCATCTCCGCCGACAGAATCACCGAACCCGGGTTGACCTGGTCCTTGCCGGCATATTTCGGCGCAGTACCGTGGGTGGCCTCGAACATCGCGACGGTGTCGGACAGGTTGGCACCCGGGGCGATACCGATACCGCCCACTTCCGCCGCCAGGGCGTCGGAGAGGTAGTCACCGTTGAGGTTCAGAGTGGCGATCACATCGTATTCGGCCGGGCGCAGCAGGATCTGCTGGAGCATGGCGTCGGCGATGGCATCCTTGACGATGACTTCACGACCGGTTTTCGGGTTCTTGAACTTCATCCACGGGCCGCCATCGAGCAGCTCGGCGCCGAATTCTTCCTTCGCCACCTCGTAACCCCAGTCCTTGAAGGCACCTTCGGTGAATTTCATGATGTTGCCCTTGTGCACGATGGTCAGCGACTTGCGATCGTTGTCCACGACATATTGCAGGGCCTTGCGCACCAGACGCTTGGTGCCTTCTTTGGAAACAGGCTTGATGCCGATGCCGCAATCCTGGTCGAAACGGATCTTGGTGACGCCCATTTCTTCTTTGAGGAATTTGATGACCTTGGTGGCTTCAGGGGAGCCGGCCTTCCATTCGATACCGGCATAGATGTCTTCGGAGTTCTCGCGAAAGATCACCATGTCGACATCGCCAGGCTTTTTCACCGGGCTCGGTACGCCTTCGAACCACACTACCGGGCGCAGGCACACATAGAGATCGAGCTGCTGGCGCAGGGCCACGTTCAAGGAGCGGATACCGCCACCGACCGGAGTGGTCAGCGGGCCTTTGATGGAGACGACGTAATCTTTGACGGCGTCCAGGGTTTCCTGGGGCAGCCAGGTGTCCTGGTCATAGACCTGAGTCGCTTTTTCGCCAGCGTAGACTTCCATCCAGGAAATCTTGCGCTTGCCCCCGTAGGCTTTCGCCACGGCAGCATCAACCACTTTGATCATCACAGGGCTGACGTCGACGCCAATGCCGTCACCTTCAATGAAGGGGATGATCGGGTTATCAGGAACATTGAGAGAATGGTCTGCATTGACGGTGATTTTGTCGCCGACGGCTGGAACCTGAATCTTCTTGTAACCCATGCTGAACTCCATTGTTTGGATTGAACATCTGGCTTGGTTCGAGCGTAACCCACTTGAATCAACACGCAAACCCTCAGTTCCCGGCATTCGCACAACTCGATTCCTACAAGCCTGAAAGCAAAGGGAAAAGCGCCAAACTCAAGCATTCGCGACGACTCTACGCCGCCCCCTGCCCTGCGACCTTTAGACCAATGGACGAGAATCGTTGCATATGAACCATCGGCAGATTGCCAGCTACCTATGTATAATGCCGCCCGCTGACCACAGGGTCACGACGGCTGGCCTCTCTAGAACGAGACTTTCCGCCTGATTGGTCGGGTTGTTATCGCAGCCTGACTGCTTGACGCTCTACTGATGCACCCAACATCACCGCGAAGATTCTCGACATTCGGTTCATGGATGACTTTGAAAGAACGCTCTTTCCAGGGGAAGATCTAGTTTCTGATCTCGATTTAGTAAAGTAGATATAGTTTTTCGTATTATT
>NZ_JBIUWQ010000140.1:0-2503 GCF_044743525.1 Pseudomonas sp. NPDC087598
CCGTTTTGAAGTGATCGTCATCGGCGGCGGTCATGCCGGTACCGAGGCAGCACTGGCCTCAGCACGTATGGGGGCAAAAACCCTGTTGCTGACGCATAACGTGGAAACCCTCGGTGCCATGAGTTGCAACCCGGCCATCGGTGGCATTGGCAAAAGCCATCTGGTCAAGGAAATCGATGCCCTCGGCGGCGCGATGGCCATCGCTACCGACTTGGGCGGTATCCAGTTTCGCGTGTTGAACAGCCGCAAAGGCCCAGCCGTAAGGGCGACCCGTGCGCAAGCCGACCGGATTCTGTACAAGGCCGCTGTCCGCGAAATCCTGGAAAACCAGCCGAACCTGTGGATATTTCAGCAGGCCGCTGACGACTTGATCGTCGAGCAGGAACAAGTACGCGGTGTTGTCACGCAAATGGGTCTGCGTTTCTTCGCCGATTCCGTGGTGTTGACCACCGGTACGTTCCTTGGCGGACTTATCCACATCGGTCTGCAGAATTTTTCCGGCGGTCGCGCCGGTGATCCGCCTTCGATTGCGCTCGCTCACCGTCTGCGTGAACTGCCATTGCGTGTCGGTCGCCTGAAAACCGGTACACCGCCGCGTATCGACGGCAAATCGGTGGATTTCTCGGTGATGACCGAGCAACCGGGCGATACGCCGATCCCGGTGATGTCGTTCATGGGCAACAAGGAACAACATCCGCGGCAAGTCAGTTGCTGGATTACCCATACCAACGCTCGCACCCACGAAATCATCGCGGCCAACCTCGATCGTTCGCCGATGTACTCCGCTGCGGGTGAAATCGAAGGCATTGGCCCGCGTTATTGCCCGTCGATCGAAGACAAGATTCACCGCTTCGCCGACAAGGAAAGCCATCAGGTGTTCATCGAGCCGGAAGGTTTGACCACCCATGAGCTTTACCCGAACGGGATATCCACAAGCTTGCCGTTCGACGTGCAATTGCAGATCGTGCAATCGATTCGCGGTATGGAAAATGCGCACATCGTGCGTCCGGGTTACGCAATCGAGTACGACTACTTCGATCCGCGCGACCTGAAGTACAGCCTCGAAACCAAAGTCATCGGCGGTCTGTTCTTCGCCGGGCAGATCAACGGCACCACCGGTTACGAAGAAGCGGGCGCCCAAGGTTTGCTGGCCGGGGCCAACGCGGCGCTGCGGGCGAAGGGCAAAGAAGCCTGGTGCCCGCGTCGCGATGAAGCGTACATCGGCGTATTGGTCGACGACTTGATCACCCTCGGCACCCAAGAGCCGTACCGCATGTTCACTTCCCGTGCCGAGTACCGCCTGATTCTGCGTGAGGACAACGCCGACCTGCGTCTGACCGAAAAAGGTCGCGAACTTGGCCTGGTCGATGACGCGCGTTGGGCGGCCTTCTGCAAGAAACGCGAAAGTATCGAACTCGAAGAACAGCGTCTGAAAAGCACCTGGGTTCGCCCGGGCACGCCGCAGGGCGATGCGATTGCGGAAAAATTCGGCACGCCGCTGACCCACGAATACAACTTGCTCAATCTCTTGAGTCGTCCGGAAATCGACTACGCTGGTCTGGTCGAAGTGACCGGCAACGGCGCCGAAGATCCACAGGTCGCCGAACAGGTTGAGATCAAGACCAAGTACGCCGGTTACATCGACCGTCAACAGGACGAAATCGCCCGTCTGCGCGCCAGCGAAGACACGAAATTGCCTGTGGATATCGATTACACCAACATTTCCGGTCTCTCCAAGGAGATCCAGAGCAAACTTGGCGCGACTCGTCCCGAGACGCTGGGCCAGGCTTCGCGGATCCCGGGTGTGACCCCCGCAGCGATTTCGCTGTTGATGATTCATTTGAAAAAACGCGGCGCGGGCCGTCAGTTGGAGCAAAGCGCTTGAGTTCTAAGGTCACTTCGCAACACGCCGAAGAGTTATCCACAGGAGCCCGCGAGCTCGGTGTCAATCTCACTGAAACCCAGCACGAATTGCTGCTGGGCTATCTGGCCCTGTTGATCAAATGGAACCAGGCTTACAACCTGACTGCAGTGCGTGATCCGGATGAAATGGTTTCGCGTCATTTGCTCGATAGTCTGAGCGTGATGTCGTTCATCGAAAACGGCCGCTGGCTCGATGTTGGCAGCGGTGGCGGCATGCCGGGGATCCCGTTGGCGATCCTGTATCCAGACTCGCAAGTGACCTGTCTGGACAGCAACGGCAAGAAAACCCGCTTCCTGACTCAGGTCAAACTCGAACTCAAACTGGATAACCTGCAAGTTATCCACAGCCGCGTCGAAGCGTTTCAGCCTGCACAGCCATTCAACGGGATCATTTCCCGGGCGTTCAGCAGCTTGGAAAACTTCACCAACTGGACTCGCCACCTCGGCGATGCCGATACGCGCTGGCTGGCAATGAAGGGCGTTCATCCGGCCGATGAGCTGGTAGCATTGCCGGCAGACTTCAAACTCGATAGCGAACACGCCCTGGCCGTACCCGGTTGCCAAGGCCAACGCCATCTGC
>NZ_JBIUWQ010000141.1:0-2325 GCF_044743525.1 Pseudomonas sp. NPDC087598
GAAGACACCGAGCCCCATGCCAAGGATCCCCCAGACCACCGTCATGATGGCGAACTGGCGGACTACCTTATAGTTATAAGCAGTCGGACTGATTGCTGTGCTCATTCTAAGGTTCCACGGTTTGGGTGTTTTATTAGGATTAAAATCGGCCGCAAGTATGCAGAGAGCAGGGGGTCATTGCAACGCGCCATGACCTGGGTCAATGCTTTCCAACGCTGATTCTGCGGCCTTTCCATGCGCCGCGTAAGGTCAAAATTGGCCTCGGACAAAATGTCGCAGCGGACGAAAAAAGCGAGGGGTTCAGGTCAGTTGTAACGAGGTATGTTCGAACGGCCAGTTCGCCTGATGAATGGCAATCGGCGCGACAGCCGGTATCTACCGGCCTTTGCGGCGAGTCTGTCAGCCAATTCATCGAACACATCGCTCGGGGTCGACCTGGAACCGGCACGGGCCAGTCCGCATCGAGCAAGCGTAGACCCGAATCAGAGGAACCGAAAGGAGAGGGTGTGACGGGGTGCGACAATGCGTCGCAAAGGGGCGGGATGCTGCCGCACCGAGAATGGTGCGGCAGCGTTGTACACATGGATTACTGTTTGTTGTCCTCAGTAATCAGTTTTTCTGTATTCAATCCGTGCGACAGGCTGTACACATAAGCAGCCAGCAATTGCACTTTATCGTTACCCAACAGCTCGTTCTGCGCCGGCATGTGGCCCTGACGGCCATGGCGGATGGTCTGCTCAAGTTGGGTCAGGCTGGTGCCATAGATAAATCCGGCCGGGTGCGTCAGATTCGGCGCACCCATGGCTTCAGTGCCGTGGCCGGTTGCCCCATGACAGGCTACGCAAGTGGTGCTGAACGCTTGCTGTCCGGCTTGCAGGTCAGCCTTGCTGTCGGCAGGCAGTGGCAGGCCGGCCAGTTCGTGACGCACGTAGGCGGCAACGTTCTTCACCCCGGCTTCGCCGAGCACTTCGCCCCAGGCCGGCATCGCCGCCATCCGCCCACCCATGATGGTGGTCTTGATGGTGTCGGCGTCGCCGCCCCAGCGCCAGTCGCTGTCAGCCAGGTTCGGGAAGCCGAATGCGCCTTTGGCATCGGAGCCGTGGCACACCGAGCAGTTGGAGGCGAACAAACGGCCACCCATTTTCAGCGCCTGCGGATCCTTCGCCACTTCTACCAGCGGCATGGCGGCGAATTTGGCAAAGATCGGTCCGAACCTGGCGTCAGCCTTGCTCATTTCCTTTTCCCACTCGTGGACGCCGGTCCAGCCGTCCTCGTAGCCGGGCAGGATGCCTTTCCAGTTGCCCAGGCCCGGGTAGAGGATCAGATAGCCTACGGAAAACACCAGCGTGCCGGCGACCCGCATGAGCCACCACAGCGGCAACCTCTGGTCGTACACCACCATGCCGTCGAGGCTGTGGCCCTTGGTCTGGGCGACGCTGCCCTTGGTCTCGCCCCGACGGGTGCCGACCAGCAGCCAGGTCAGGCCGATCAGGCTGCCGATGGTCAGTACGCAGATCCACGTACTCCAGAAGGTGGTCATGGCCGGGTACTCCTTGGTTCAGATACTGGGGTTGTGTCGGGTAGCGGTTCGTCGGCGAACGGCAGCAGGCGTGCTTCGGCGAATTCCGGTGTGCGCTTGCGGTTGAACACCCACAAGGTCAAACCGACGAAGGCGACGAACACCACGACCGTGCCGAGGCCGCGAATCAGCCCCGCGCTCATTTCAATAACCATCGTGCTCACCTCTTGCTCTTGATCGCAGTGCCAAGCACTTGCAGGTAGGAGACGAGGGCGTCCATTTCAGTCTTGCCTTTGAGGCTGGCCACCGCGCCGCTGATGTCGTCATCGGTGTACGGCACGCCGAGGGTGCGCATGGTCTTGAGCTTGGTTTCGGTGTGGCTGCTGTCGACCGCTTGCGTGACCAGCCATGGGTAGGCCGGCATTTTCGACTCAGGCACGACGTTGCGCGGGTTGTACAAGTGCGCGCGGTGCCAGTCATCCGAGTAACGCGCGCCGACCCGGGCCAGGTCCGGACCGGTACGCTTGGAGCCCCACAGGAACGGGTGATCCCAGACGCTTTCGCCGGCCAC
Organism: Pseudomonas sp. NPDC087598; assembly: GCF_044743525.1. Taxonomy (NCBI): domain Bacteria; kingdom Pseudomonadati; phylum Pseudomonadota; class Gammaproteobacteria; order Pseudomonadales; family Pseudomonadaceae; genus Pseudomonas; species Pseudomonas sp. NPDC087598. The sequence continues at coordinate 2,091 of NZ_JBIUWQ010000141.1, forward strand.
CGAGTAGTGCCCGTAGCGTTCGGTTTCGGCGCGGAACGGGCGGATCATCTGCGAGTGGCAACCGACGCAGCCTTCGCGGATATAGATGTCGCGGCCTTCCAGTTGCAGCGCGGTGTAGGGCTTCATGCCTTCCACCGGTTTGTTGGTGACGTCCTGGAAGAACAGCGGGACGATCTGGGTCAGGCCGCCGATGCTCACGGCGAATACCACGAGCAACATCAGCAGGCCGACGGAC
>NZ_JBIUWQ010000142.1:0-1026 GCF_044743525.1 Pseudomonas sp. NPDC087598
AGGGATTTGCCCAATGCATAACGCATGAAGCCACGGCCCAGGAAGAGGATGTGGCCGGAAACACGGTGAAGAAACGACGTAACGCCGGTGATGGGGAGTTTGATGGTCCTTAGGTCTAGGTTTACAGGTCGTTGGCTTTTCACGGCTTTTTTTTCACACTGAAGAGCCCCTAACAATCAGGGCAAAGTTGTTGGGGAGTGCACTGGTCAGGTAACCACCACCCAGGGATGCGACCCCCAATAAAGCAGGCCCAAAAGCCCTTGGCGGTCGGTGGCCGAGTATAGACAGTTAGGCTACTAATGACAACGCAATCACCTACCCCAAATAGCTGATTGCACAAGTCGTATAAAAGGCGTAAATGGCAGTCAATTTCGAGGAAAAAGTGCGCTTAAAGCCTTCTGGAGCAAGACTTTAGGCAAATTGACATTCGAATTTATCTCACTATAGTGGTGCGGGCCCTGCGTGGGGGGTCTGTCTGATGGTTCAAGCATAAATAGGAGGCCACATGGCTGACAAAAAAGCGCAGTTGATCATCGAGGGCGCAGCCCCCGTCGAGCTGCCCATTTTAACCGGCACCGTTGGTCCCGATGTAATCGATGTTCGGGGCCTGACGGCCACGGGCCGCTTCACTTTCGACCCTGGTTTCATGTCGACTGCTTCGTGCGAGTCGAAAATCACCTACATCGACGGCGACAACGGCATTCTGTTGCACCGCGGCTACCCGATCGAACAGCTGGCTGAAAAGTCGGACTACCTGGAAACCTGCTACCTGCTGCTCAACGGCGAACTGCCGACAGCAGAACAGAAAGCCCAGTTCGTCAGCACCGTGAAGAACCACACCATGGTTCACGAGCAGCTGAAAACCTTCTTCAACGGTTTCCGTCGCGACGCCCACCCGATGGCCGTCATGTGCGGCGTAGTCGGCGCCCTCTCGGCCTTCTACCACGACTCCCTGGACATCAATAACCCGCAGCATCGCGAAATCTCCGCGATCCGCCTGGTTGCCAAGATGCCGACCCTGGCAGC
>NZ_JBIUWQ010000142.1:1036-1912 GCF_044743525.1 Pseudomonas sp. NPDC087598
TGATGGTCAACACCCCGGGCGAGATCACACCGATCAGCCCGGTGCTCGCCAAGGCCATGGACCGGATCTTCATCCTCCATGCCGACCACGAGCAGAACGCATCGACTTCCACCGTGCGCCTGGCAGGCTCTTCGGGTGCCAACCCGTTCGCCTGTATCGCCGCCGGTATCGCCGCACTGTGGGGCCCTGCCCACGGCGGTGCGAACGAAGCTGTTCTGACCATGCTGGATGAGATTGGCGATGTTTCGAACATCGACAAGTTCATCGCCAAGGCCAAGGACAAGAACGATCCGTTCAAACTGATGGGCTTCGGTCACCGCGTTTACAAGAACCGCGATCCTCGCGCGACTGTAATGAAGCAGACCTGCGACGAAGTACTGAAGGAACTGGGCATCAACAACGATCCGCAACTCGAACTGGCCATGCGCCTGGAAGAGATCGCGCTGACCGACCCGTACTTCATCGAACGCTCGCTGTACCCGAACGTCGACTTCTACTCGGGGATCATCCTCAAGGCGATCGGCATTCCGACCAGCATGTTCACCGTGATTTTCGCGCTGGCACGTACTGTTGGCTGGATCTCCCACTGGAAAGAAATGCTCTCGAGCCCGTACAAGATTGGCCGTCCGCGCCAGTTGTACACCGGTTATGAGTCGCGTGACATTACCAAGCTGGAAGACCGCAAATAAGATTTGTCTTGCGATAACGTCTTGAGTTGTACCGGGAACGGTCTCTATTTATATAGGGGCCGTTTTTGTTTGTGCTGTGGTGGTTTTGGGTTTTGGGGGCATATCCGTTGCTGCGGGTGATGTTTCTGGCGGTTTCGCTCTTACAGCGAGTCACCTTTTCCAGACGCCGAAAAGGTAACCCAAAAGG
>NZ_JBIUWQ010000143.1:0-1889 GCF_044743525.1 Pseudomonas sp. NPDC087598
AGGATTGGGAACACCAGCAAGAATGGCTAAGGTAGTCGCGATAGCGAACCAACAGGGCGGTGTGGGCAAGACCCCCACCTGCCACAACCTCGCAGCATCCCTGGTTGCTACCAAGCGCCGGGTGCTGTTGATCGATCTCGATCCACAGGGCAACGCCACCATGGGTAGCGGTGTGGATAAACACGGCCTGGAAAACTCGGTCTACGACCTGCTGATCGGCGAATGCGATCTGGCCCAGGCCATGCACTATTCCGAGCACGGCGGTTATCAACTGCTGCCGGCCAACCGCGACCTGACGGCCGCGGAAGTGGTTCTGCTGGAAATGCAGATGAAGGAAAGCCGTTTGCGCAGTGCGCTGGCGCCGATCCGCGAAAACTACGATTACATTCTAATCGACTGCCCGCCGTCGCTGTCGATGCTCACGCTGAACGCACTGGTCGCTGCCGACGGGGTAATTATCCCCATGCAGTGCGAATACTTTGCGCTCGAAGGTTTGAGCGACCTTGTGGATAACATCAAGCGCATCGCCGAACTGCTGAACCCGAACCTGAAAGTCGAAGGTTTGCTGCGGACCATGTACGACCCGCGCCTGAGCCTGATGAACGATGTTTCGGCGCAGCTCAAGGAACACTTCGGCGAGCAGCTCTACGACACGGTGATCCCGCGCAACATCCGCCTGGCCGAAGCGCCGAGCTACGGTATGCCGGCACTGGCCTATGACAAGCAATCGCGCGGCGCCCTGGCCTACCTGGCCCTGGCCGGCGAAATGGTTCGTCGTCAGCGCAAAAATTCACGCATTGCCGCCGCTCAGGCAACTTAAGGAATCCCCATGGCCGTCAAGAAACGAGGTCTCGGACGTGGACTGGATGCACTGCTGAGTGGTCCGACTGTCAGCGCACTGGAAGAACAAGCCGCGCAAGCTGATACCCGTGAACTGCAACACTTGCCCCTGGACCTGCTCCAGCGTGGCAAGTACCAGCCACGCCGGGACATGGATCCGCAGGCGCTGGAAGAGCTGGCGCAGTCGATCAAGGCGCAAGGCGTCATGCAGCCGATCGTGGTTCGCCCGATCGGTGGTGGCCGCTTCGAAATCATTGCCGGTGAGCGCCGCTGGCGAGCGAGCCAGCAAGCCGGGCAGGAAACCATTCCGGCAATGGTTCGCGATGTACCGGATGAAACCGCGATCGCCATCGCGCTGATCGAGAACATCCAGCGCGAAGACCTTAATCCGATTGAAGAGGCCGTCGCGTTGCAACGCCTGCAGCAGGAATTCCAGCTGACTCAACAGCAAGTCGCCGAGGCTGTGGGTAAGTCCCGCGTCACTGTGGCTAACCTGTTGCGGCTTATTGCGCTGCCCGAAGTCATCAAGACCATGCTGTCCCACGGCGACCTGGAAATGGGTCATGCCCGTGCTTTGCTCGGTCTGCCGGACAATCAGCAGGTGGAAGGGGCGCGACATGTTGTCGCACGCGGCCTCACTGTGCGCCAGACTGAAGCACTGGTTCGCCAGTGGTTGAGTGGCAAACCGGAGCCTGTGGAGGCGACCAAACCCGACCCGGATATCGCCCGTCTCGAACAGCGTCTGGCCGAGCGCCTAGGCTCTGCGGTGCAGATTCGCCACGGGAAGAATGGAAAAGGGCAGTTGGTGATCGGTTACAACTCCCTCGATGAGCTTCAAGGTGTGCTCGCCCACATCCGCTGAAACATTTCCTCATGTAGCGCGCAGTCGGAAATCACTACCTGACAGTTGAATAGGGGCAGAACCGCCCCTATACTCTGCGCGCATTTTGTCGGCACAAATTATGCCAAGTTATTGAATTCTGGCAGCCGACCATTGGAGAGCAATAGTGATGGAAACCCGCAAGCCAAACCGCCTGCCGTTCCATCGC
>NZ_JBIUWQ010000144.1:0-1860 GCF_044743525.1 Pseudomonas sp. NPDC087598
ACCGACTTCGACATAGTGTCCTCCGGGTGAATTAGGGCTGGTAGTGGATGCCCTTAATAGTGGTGATGCCGGCGCGAATACTCTGCCAAGGCAACCTGCCTCACAAGGGAGCAAATTGCATGCCAGTGCCCCAGCATGGGTTTTTTGCCCCAAATTCACGCTTATTTAGGTGCAAGGCGTCTTAAAGCTGAAATTATCGCCCTTTAATGTAGCGTCATAATCGATAAATGACCTGTTTTGGTGCATGCAAAACCTTCTGCACATTAACTGGTTAAACCTTGAGCAATTTCCGCTATAATCCGCGCCCCCCTTTTTCGGCTGGCCCTGCGCGCGCTGTTTTCATGAAACTAATCGTAAAAGTCTTCCCCGAGATCACCATCAAGAGTCGACCTGTCCGGACGAAATTTATCCGCCAGTTGGCCAAAAACATCCGCGCCGTGCTCCGCGATCTGGACCCGGCCGTGGTGGTGAACGGTGTGTGGGACAACCTCGAGCTGGAAACCCGCGTTACCGACCCCAAAGCCTTGAAAGAGATGGGCGAACGCCTGACCTGCATGCCGGGCATTGCGCACTTTTTGCAGATCGACGAGTACCCGCTGGGTGACTTCGACGACATCACCGAAAAGTGCAAGCAGCACTACGGCGCGGCGCTGGCCGGGAAGATTTTCTCGGTGCGCTGCAAGCGTGCAGGCAAGCATGCGTTCAGCTCGATGGACGTCGAAAAATACGTCGGCAGCAAGCTGCGTCGTGAGTGCGGTGCTGCCGGAATCGACTTGAAACAGCCGGAAATCGAAGTCCGCATCGAAGTTCGCGACAAACGGTTGTTTGTGATCCACAGCCAGCACAACGGCATCGGCGGTTACCCGCTCGGCGCCTTGGAGCAGACCCTGGTATTGATGTCCGGCGGCTTTGACTCGACCGTTGCGGCCTACCAGATCATGCGCCGCGGCCTGATGGCGCACTTCTGCTTCTTCAATCTGGGCGGTCGTGCCCACGAATTGGGCGTGATGGAAGTCGCGCATTTCATCTGGAAGAAGTACGGAAGCTCGCAACGCGTGCTATTTGTCAGTGTTCCGTTCGAAGAAGTACTGGGCGAAATTCTCGGCAAAGTCGATAACAGTCATATGGGCGTCGTATTGAAGCGTATGATGTTGCGCGCGTCTTCGGCCATTGCCGACCGACTGCACATCGATGCGCTGGTCACTGGCGAGGCGATCTCCCAGGTGTCGAGCCAGACGCTGCCGAACCTGTCGGTGATCGACTGCGTGACCGACAAGCTGGTCCTGCGCCCACTGATCGTTGCGCACAAACAGGACATCATCGACACGGCCAGCGAGATCGGCACCGCCGATTTCGCCCGGCACATGCCGGAGTACTGCGGCGTTATTTCGGTCAATCCGAAGACGGCTGCCAAGCGCGGTCGCGTTGAACACGAAGAGAAAGAATTCGACATGGCGGTGCTCGAGCGTGCGCTCGCCAACGCCAAACTGGTTGCAATCGATCGCGTCATCGACGAATTGGGCCAGGATTTGCAGATTGAAGAAGTCGGCGAAGCGCTGGCCGGTCAGATCGTCATCGACATCCGTCATCCGGATGCCGCTGAAGACGAACCGCTGGAGCTTGCCGGCATAGAGGTACAGACGATGCCGTTCTATGCAGTGAACGCACGTTTCAAGGAACTGGACCCTACTCGCCAGTACCTGCTGTATTGCGACAAAGGCGTGATGAGTCGCCTGCATGCTCACCATTTGCTCAGTGAGGGGCATGCCAATGTGCGCGTTTATCGTCCGAGCTTATTTGACGGGTCTTTTTGACTTTTGAATTCGTGTCAGTCAAGGAGATATCGTATTCATTCTGTTT
>NZ_JBIUWQ010000145.1:0-1796 GCF_044743525.1 Pseudomonas sp. NPDC087598
GGACGTGTTCATCGTCGGCGCCGACATCACCGAATTTGTCGACAACTTCAAGCTGCCGGATGCCGAGCTGGTTGCTGGCAATCTCGAAGCCAACAAGATCTTCAGCGATTTCGAAGACCTCAACGTCCCAACCGTAGTGGCCATTAATGGCATCGCACTGGGCGGCGGTCTGGAAATGTGCCTGGCGGCTGACTATCGCGTCATGTCGACCAAGGCCAAGATCGGTCTGCCGGAAGTCAAGCTGGGCATCTACCCAGGCTTCGGCGGTACTGTACGTCTGCCGCGTCTGATCGGTGTCGACAACGCCATCGAATGGATTGCCGCCGGCAAGGAAAACCGCCCTGAAGACGCTCTGAAAGTCAGCGCCGTCGACGCCGTGGTTGCTCCAGAGAAATTGCAGGAAGCTGCCCTTGAGCTGATCAAGCGCGCCATCTCCGGCGAGTTCGACTACAAGGCCAAGCGTCAGCCGAAGCTGGAAAAGCTCAAGCTGAACGCCATTGAACAAATGATGGCTTTCGAAACCGCCAAAGGTTTCGTCGCCGGTCAGGCTGGCCCGAACTACCCGGCACCGGTTGAAGCGATCAAGACCATCCAGAAAGCCGCGAACTTCGGTCGTGACAAGGCGCTGGAAATCGAAGCTGCCGGTTTCGTCAAACTGGCCAAGACCTCTGCCGCACAGAGCTTGATCGGTCTGTTCCTGAACGATCAGGAACTGAAGAAAAAGGCCAAGGCCTACGACGAAATCGCCAAAGACGTGAAGCAGGCCGCTGTACTGGGCGCCGGCATCATGGGTGGCGGTATCGCATATCAGTCGGCTTCCAAAGGCACGCCGATCCTGATGAAGGACATCAACGAGCACGGTATCGAGCAGGGTCTGGCAGAAGCCGCCAAACTGCTGGTTGGCCGCGTTGATAAAGGTCGTATGACCGCTGCGAAAATGGCTGAAGTGCTCAACGGCATTCGTCCGACCCTGTCCTACGGCGATTTCGGTCACGTCGATCTGGTTGTCGAAGCTGTGGTCGAGAACCCGAAGGTCAAGCAAGCCGTACTGGCTGAAGTCGAAGACAAGGTCAAAGAGGACACCATCCTCGCGTCCAACACCTCGACCATTTCCATCAGCTTGCTGGCCAAGGCCCTCAAGCGTCCGGAGAACTTCGTCGGTATGCACTTCTTCAACCCGGTGCACATGATGCCGCTGGTGGAAGTGATCCGTGGCGAGAAGTCCAGCGAGCTGGCTGTTGCCACCACCGTTGCCTACGCCAAGAAAATGGGCAAGAACCCGATCGTCGTCAACGACTGCCCGGGCTTCCTGGTCAACCGCGTGCTGTTCCCGTACTTCGGCGGTTTCGCCAAACTGGTCAGCGCTGGTGTCGACTTCGTCCGTATCGACAAAGTCATGGAAAAATTCGGCTGGCCAATGGGCCCGGCGTACCTGATGGACGTGGTCGGCATCGACACCGGTCACCACGGTCGTGACGTGATGGCTGAAGGTTTCCCGGATCGCATGAAGGATGACCGTCGCTCGGCCATCGACGTGCTTTACGAAGCCAAGCGCCTGGGCCAGAAAAACGGCAAGGGTTTCTACGCTTACGAGGCCGACAAGAAAGGCAAGCAGAAGAAGGTCGCCGATCCGGCGGTGCTGGAAGTGCTCAAGCCGATCGTTTACGAGCAGCGCGAAGTCACCGACGAAGACATCATCAACTGGATGATGATCCCGCTGTGCCTGGAAACCGTGCGTTGCCTTGAAGACGGCATCGTTGAAACTGCCGCCGAAGCCGACATGGGTCTGGTCTACG
>NZ_JBIUWQ010000146.1:0-1793 GCF_044743525.1 Pseudomonas sp. NPDC087598
GCTATCGCTCCGCCCACCCTGGGCAGCGTGCCAAACGTTGGCCTGCTGGCTAAAAAGGCTGAAGAGTACGGCTCCCACGACAAGACCTTCCAGATCAAGGCTGACGGCGTGGTTCGCGTAACCGACAGCAAAGGCACCCTGCTGATGGAACAGGCTGTTGAAGCCGGCGACATCTTCCGCATGTGCCAGACCAAAGACGCGCCGATCCAGGACTGGGTCAAACTGGCCGTCAACCGTGCCCGCGCCAGCAGCACTCCAGCGATTTTCTGGCTGGACCCAATGCGCGCTCACGACGGCGTAGTGATCGAGAAAGTTCAGGCTTACCTGAAGGATCACGACACTGCCGGTCTGGACATCCAGATCATGGCGCCGGTCGACGCCATGAAATACACCCTGCAGCGCACCCGCGAAGGCAAGGACACGATCTCGGTCACCGGCAACGTGCTGCGCGACTACCTGACCGACCTGTTCCCGATCCTCGAAGTCGGCACGAGCGCCAAGATGCTGTCGATCGTGCCGCTGATGAACGGCGGTGGCCTGTTCGAAACCGGCGCTGGCGGTTCGGCTCCGAAGCACGTGCAGCAACTGGTTGAAGAGAACTTCCTGCGCTGGGATTCGCTGGGCGAATTCCTTGCACTGGCAGCCTCCCTTGAGCATTTGGGTGTGAACTACAACAACCCGAAAGCACTGGTGCTGTCCAAGACCCTGGATCAGGCCACCGGCCAGTTCCTCGACAACAACAAGTCGCCATCGCGCAAAGTCGGCAACATCGACAACCGCGGCAGCCACTTCTACCTGGCGTTGTACTGGGCTCAGGCCCTGGCTGCCCAGACCGAAGACGCTGCACTGCAAGCGCAGTTCGCGACCCTGGCGAAAACCCTGACCGAGAACGAGGCAACTATCGTTGCCGAGCTCAACGCCGTTCAGGGCAAGCCAGTGGACATCGGCGGTTACTACCACGCCGACGCCGAGCTGATCAGCAAGGCCATGCGCCCAAGCGCAACCTTCAACGCGGCGATTGCTGCGCTGGTTTAAGGTTGTAGTGGGAACATCACAAACCCCGGCCTTGTGCCGGGGTTTGTGTTTCTGCTGACAACATAAATCCCTTGTGGGAGCGAGCCTGCTCGCGAATGCGGTATACCATTCAACATTGATGTCGACTGACATTCCGCTTTCGCGAGCAGGCTCACTCCTACAGTTGACCGTGTTCACACCGCCGAATTTGAGGAAGATTTATGGAATGGCTCCCCCACATCACCGTCGCCACCATCGTCGAGGACAACGGCCGCTTCCTGATGGTCGAAGAGCACAAGGGCGGCCGCAACGTGCTCAATCAGCCCGCCGGTCATCTTGACCCGGATGAAACCCTGATCGAAGCCGCCGTCCGCGAAACCCTCGAAGAAACCGGTTGGGACGTCGAGCCCATCGGTGTCGTCGGCATTTATCTGTACACCGCCCCAAGCAACGGCGTGACATACCAGCGCGTGTGCTTCAGCGCCAAAGCCGTCAAACATCACCCGGACTATCAACTTGACGACGGCATCGTCGGCGCCAAGTGGCTGACCCGCGACGAATTAATCGCCCAGCGCGACAACTGGCGCAGTGAGCTGATCATCCGTTGCATCGACGATTATCTGGCCGGCCATCACTTCAGCCTCGAACTGATCCGCCCTTCTCTTTAGCCTTGCGGCCGTGAGCCTGATAGAATCGCGTCCTTTTTCAAGACACTCATTGAATCCCTATGCGTGATCCAGCCCCTTCTGACACATCCAAGAAGCGCGTCATTGTCGGCA
>NZ_JBIUWQ010000147.1:0-1642 GCF_044743525.1 Pseudomonas sp. NPDC087598
GGATGTTTTGTAGAAGAACACCTGGAAAGACCGCATGCTGATGGAGCCACTGCCCCATCTGCGGATCGAAGGCAGGCTGATCAGTGCCCGCGCACTGAAAACCTACCGTGGCTACATCTTCCTGCGTGGCGAATACACCACCGCCGCCAAGCACCTCAACCGTGCCGTGGAAGAAGCCAAGGCAGCGGGCCTGCTGGGTAAAAACATTCTGGGCAGCGGCTTCGATTTCGAGCTGTTCGTCCACACCGGCGCCGGGCGTTACATCTGCGGTGAAGAAACCGCACTGATCAACTCCCTCGAAGGCCGCCGCGCCAACCCGCGCTCCAAGCCGCCCTTCCCTGCCGCTGTTGGCGTGTGGGGCAAGCCGACTTGCGTGAACAACGTTGAGACCCTGTGCAACGTGCCGGCGATCATTGCCGACGGCGTTGACTGGTACAAATCGTTGGCACGTGAAGGCAGTGAAGACATGGGCACCAAGCTCATGGGTTTCTCCGGCAAAGTGAAAAACCCGGGCCTGTGGGAACTGCCGTTCGGCGTCACCGGTCGCGAGCTGTTCGAAGACTACGCCGGTGGCATGCGCGACGGCTTCAAGCTCAAGGCCTGGCAACCAGGTGGTGCCGGTACCGGTTTCCTCCTGCCTGAACACCTCGACGCACAAATGTATGCCGGCGGCATCGCCAAAGTGGGCACCCGTATGGGTACCGGCCTGGCCATGGCGGTGGATGACAGCGTCAACATGGTGTCGCTGCTGCGCAACATGGAGCAGTTCTTCGCTCGCGAGTCCTGCGGCTTCTGCACCCCGTGCCGTGATGGTTTGCCATGGAGCGTCAAGCTCTTGATGGCCATCGAAGAAGGCCGCGGTCAGCCAGGTGACATCGAGACCCTGCTGGGTCTGGTCAACTTCCTCGGCCCGGGCAAGACCTTCTGTGCTCACGCACCGGGAGCCGTGGAGCCGTTGGGCAGTGCCATCAAATACTTCCGTCCAGAGTTCGAAGCCGGTATCGCGCCTGCAAGCGCCGCCGTCCCGCCTCTGGCAAGGCCGATCGTAGTCGGCGCGTAAACGCTTAAAAAGGCGAAGGGCCTGGGCCCTTCGCCTCCTGCGATGACGCCTTTCGAGGCTGGTTTGATTCGCACGGATAACAAGATTCCATTAGCCACGCCCGCTGACACCGGGCCAACGAAGACCTTTGAACCATGGCCACTATCCACGTAGACGGCAAAGCGCTCGAAGTCGACGGGGCAGACAACCTGTTACAGGCATGTCTGTCGCTGGGCCTCGACATTCCATATTTCTGCTGGCACCCCGCGCTTGGTAGCGTCGGGGCTTGCCGCCAGTGCGCGGTCAAGCAGTACACCGACGAGAACGACACCCGTGGTCGCATCGTCATGTCGTGCATGACGCCTGCCACCGACAACACCTGGATCTCCATCGAAGATGAAGAATCCAAAGCGTTCCGCGCCAGTGTTGTTGAATGGCTGATGACCAACCACCCGCACGACTGCCCTGTGTGCGAAGAAGGCGGTCACTGCCACCTGCAAGACATGACCGTGATGACCGGCCACAATGACCGCCGTTATCGCGTCACCAAACGCACCCACCCGAACCACCAACTGGGCCCGTTCATTTCCCACGAACTGAACC
>NZ_JBIUWQ010000148.1:0-1506 GCF_044743525.1 Pseudomonas sp. NPDC087598
TGACGCTCGGCCCTCTTCTCGGCGCCACGGTGGGGGTAACCGATGTCCGGGACGCAGTCGACGATCTCTTCGCCGTCCAGTTGCAGAATGATACGGAACGCACCGTGCGCCGAAGGGTGGTTCGGGCCCAGGTTGAGGAACATGTAGTCCTCGTTGGTCCCGGAACGCTTCATGCCCCAGTCTTCAGGACGGAAGCGTGCGGCTTCTTCCTCGAGCTGTTGCTTGGCGAGGTTAAGGCTGTACGGGTCGAATTCGGTGGCGCGCGCCGGGAAGTCCTTGCGCAGCGGGTGACCTTCCCAGGTCGGCGGCATCATGATGCGCGACAGGTGCGGGTGGCCTTTGAAGTCGATACCGAACATGTCCCAGACTTCACGCTCGTACCAGTTGGCGTTCGGCCAGATACCGGTGACGGTCGGCAAGCTCAGGTCGCTCTCGGACAAGGCAACCTTGATCATCACGTCACTATTACGCTCAAGCGACATGAGGTGATAGAACACGGTGAACTCGGCGTCCGATGGCAGCCCTTGACGCTTGGTGCGCAGACGCTCGTCCACGCCGTGCAGGTCATAGAGCATGACGTACGGCTTGGGCAGGTTACGCAGGAAAGTCAGGACTTCAACGAGCTTGGCGCGAGCGACCCACAGCACCGGCATACCGGTACGGGTCGACTGAGCGGTGAACGCCTCAGGGCCAAAACGGTTATTCAATTCAACGACCACATCCTGGTCGTCTGCCTTATAAGGCGGGATGTACAGAGCGCTGCCTGTAGTCATGGTTATTTTTTCGCTTTCGGTCAACGTAAAGAATGAAGCCAGCTTCTCGTTTCTTTGTAAGAACAGATCTGGATCAGACTTCGTCAGGGCTGCGCAGGTTGGTGACTGCGATTCGCTGTTCGCGGCGTTGTTCCTTCTGCGAAGGCATGTCGGCGCGATAAACGCCTTGATCACCAACGACCCAGGAAAGCGGACGACGCTCCTGTCCAATCGATTCCTGCAACAGCATCAAGCCTTGCAGAAATGCTTCCGGACGGGGCGGGCAGCCAGGTACGTAGACGTCCACCGGCAGGAACTTGTCCACCCCTTGAACCACGGAGTAGATGTCGTACATGCCGCCGGAGTTGGCGCACGAACCCATGGAGATAACCCATTTCGGCTCGAGCATTTGCTCGTAGAGACGCTGAATGATCGGCGCCATCTTGATGAAGCAGGTACCGGCGATAACCATGAAGTCGGCCTGACGCGGTGATGCCCGGATAACTTCGGCGCCAAAGCGCGCGATGTCGTGGGGCGCCGTGAAGGCGGTGGTCATTTCCACGTAGCAGCACGACAAGCCGAAGTTGTACGGCCACAGGGAGTTTTTACGTCCCCAGTTGACCGCACCGTTCAGCACGTCTTCCAGCTTGCCCATGAAAATGTTTTTGTGAACTTGATCTTCTAACGGATCGGAAACGGTTTCCCGTTCGCCAATCGGATACTGCTCGTTAGGAGCATCGGGGTCGATTCTGGT
>NZ_JBIUWQ010000149.1:0-1498 GCF_044743525.1 Pseudomonas sp. NPDC087598
TGCAGATCGTGACGGCAGGTAAGAAGATCTAAAACCGTCCACCATGTCTCCGAACATGTGTCCACCATGTCTCCGGTACATACAGGGAGAGGGCTGGGGTGAGGGGATCTTTTTGCTGTTGCTTTTGGTGTCCGCCTAGGTCTTGATGTCTGACGCGGCAGCGGGATGCTGCTCAGCGACGAATCAAGGGAGGAATCATGGCTAATCACTATCGCGAGCTTCTGACAACACCCGGCGCCACAGGGTTAGTGCTCGCGAGCTCAATCGCCCGCTTGCCACAGGCGATGATCGGCATTGGCATCATCACCATGCTGGTGGAGCAAACTGGCGTCTACTGGTTGGCCGGTGCGGTCGCCGGTACGTTTACCCTGGCCAATGCGCTGCTCGGCCCGCGCATTTCGAAACTTGTTGATCAGCGTGGTCAGAGCCGAGTGCTACCCGTGGTGACGGCATTCAGCATCGTCATGTTGCTGTCGCTGATCTTCGCCGTTTACATGAGGGCGCCTGCCGCATTGTTTTTTGTTCTGGCGGCTCTGGCCGGGACAATGCCGAGCATGCCATCGATGATCAGGGCACGCTGGACGCAGTTGTTCCGGGGCAAGCCGCAACTGCACACGGCATTCTCTCTGGACACGGTGCTGACCGAACTCGCCTACATCATCGGTCCGCCACTGGCGATCGGTTTGAGCGTGAGCTTTTTCGCCGAAGCCGGGCCGTTGGTGGCGGTGGCGCTGCTGGCAGTCGGGGTGACGGCGTTTCTCCTGCAGCGCCAGACTGAACCTAAAGTGGTCGTGGGCCATGCCAGCAATTCCGGCTCAACCCTGTTGATTCCCGGTGTTCGCACGATTGTCCTGGCGCTGTTGGCGATGGGCGCCATTGGCGGATCCATTGATGTCGCCGTCGTTGCCTTCGCCAACGCACAAGGCTGGCCAGCGTCGGCCACCTTCATCCTCGCTGCCTACGCGTTCGGCTCGCTGGTGGCGGGGCTGACGTTCGGTGCGTTGCGGGTTTCGCTGGCGATTGAGAAGCAGTTCTTTATCGGGATTCTGGTCACGGCAGTCACCGGCGTATTGCCGATCTTCTCACCGGACGTTTATGTGCTGTCGGCGATGCTGTTTATCGCCGGCATCTCGTTTGCGCCCACCATGGTTGTGGTCATGAAGCTCGGGACGATCATCATCCCGCCGTCGCGGATCACCGAAGGGCTGACCTGGATGACCACCGGCATCAGCATTGGCGTGGCGCTTGGGGGCATGCTGGCGGGGGTGGTTATTGATGCTTTTGGTGCACGCGCAGGGTTCGGCGTGGCGATTGGCGCGGGGGTGATGATGATGGTGGTGGTCCTGATTGGGCTGCGCACATTGGCGGCTGTTTCCACTGCGCGTGTTGAGCCGGCCTTTTCGCCCTCACCCTAGCCCTCTCCCTGTATGTACCGGACACATGGTGGACAGGTGTTCGGACACATGGTGGACACTTTTTAATAGACACATTGCTCATC
>NZ_JBIUWQ010000150.1:0-1468 GCF_044743525.1 Pseudomonas sp. NPDC087598
CCGCTGGTCTGCGCCGCGGACAACGCCGACATCGACGGCGACCACAGGGCCGTGCACGTCCCGCTGACGCTGGAAGCCCAGCTCGAAGCGCGTGCGTTGATGATGTCGACCAACAACATTCTGTCGCCAGCCAACGGTGAGCCAATCATCGTTCCGTCGCAGGACGTTGTATTGGGTCTGTACTACATGACTCGTGAAGCGATCAACGCCAAAGGCGAAGGTCGTGTGTTCGCGGATCTGCAGGAAGTTGACCGTGTGTTCCGTGCCGGCGAAGCCGCACTGCACGCCAAGGTTAAAGTACGTATCAACGAAACCGTCAATGACCGTGACGGCAACAGCGTGAGCGGTACCCGTATTGTCGACACTACTGTCGGCCGTGCGCTGCTGTTCCAGGTTGTGCCAAAAGGTCTGTCGTACGACGTCGTCAACCTGCCGATGAAGAAAAAGGCGATCTCCAAGCTGATCAACCAGTGCTACCGCGTGGTTGGTTTGAAAGAGACCGTTATCTTCGCTGACCAGTTGATGTACACCGGTTTCGCTTACTCGACCATCTCCGGCGTTTCGATCGGTGTTAACGACTTCGTTATCCCGGATGAAAAAGCCCGCATCATCGGTGCTGCCACCGACGAAGTGAAAGAGATCGAGAGCCAGTACGCCTCCGGCCTGGTAACCCAGGGCGAGAAGTACAACAAAGTGATCGACCTTTGGTCGAAAGCGAACGACGAAGTTTCCAAGGCAATGATGGCCAACCTCTCGAAAGAGAAGGTTATTGACCGTCACGGCGTTGAAGTCGATCAAGAGTCTTTCAACTCGATGTACATGATGGCTGACTCGGGTGCGCGGGGTTCCGCAGCACAGATTCGTCAGCTGGCCGGTATGCGTGGTCTGATGGCCAAGCCAGACGGTTCCATCATTGAAACGCCGATTACTGCGAACTTCCGTGAAGGTTTGAGCGTACTTCAGTACTTCATCTCGACTCACGGTGCTCGTAAAGGTCTGGCGGATACCGCGTTGAAAACTGCGAACTCCGGTTACCTGACTCGTCGTCTGGTAGACGTGGCGCAGGATCTGGTTGTAACCGAGATCGATTGCGGCACCGAACACGGTCTGCTGATGACTCCGCACATTGAAGGCGGTGACGTTGTAGAGCCGTTGGGTGAGCGCGTATTGGGTCGTGTTATCGCTCGTGACGTGTTCAAGCCAGGTACCGAGGACGTTATCGTTCCTGCCGGCACTCTGGTAGACGAGAAGTGGGTTGAATTCATCGAGCTGAACAGCATCGACGAAGTGATCGTGCGTTCGCCGATCAGCTGCGAAACCCGCTATGGCATTTGCGCCAAATGCTACGGCCGTGATCTGGCTCGTGGTCACCAGGTGAACATCGGTGTAGCGGTCGGCGTTATCGCTGCGCAGTCCATTGGTGAGCCGGGTACCCAGCTGAAGATGCGTACGTTCCTCATCGGTGGTG
>NZ_JBIUWQ010000151.1:0-1467 GCF_044743525.1 Pseudomonas sp. NPDC087598
TGTACTTAGTCGCTGCCTAGTTACGGCAATATAGAACATGCCAGACCGCCGCCGGTTAAGGCGACGTTGAGAATGTCGGCGCCGATGGCTTCTTCGAGGAAGCCGGCGAAGTTGTAGTTCTTGCCGCTGTGCGAGGTACCGACCAGGGTGATTTGCGGGTTGCCGGAATCGCCGAACAGATCGCCGTCACCGGCCTCGCCCTTAGGCTCGGTGGTGAACTGGTCCATGTACTGGATCGCGTAACTGGTGCCGCACAGTTGCCCGGCCATGTTGTGCAGGGTGCCGGTCTTGCCCATGCGCCCGGAGCGCTTGGTCTCGAATTCACGCTTGGGGACGTCGGCGAAGGCCGGGATCTGCTTGACCTTCTCGGCGACGATTTTCGCCGTGCGCTGCGCACCGTATGGCGTCCAGTGCTGATCGCCGCGGAAGTAGAAATCGTGGGCGGGCAGGGTGTCCGGCAGCGATTCGTTGGTCAGCGGCGACAGGTCTGGCACTACGTAGCCCATCTTGGCGAAACGGCCGAGCATGGTCTTGTAGTTGCCCAGCGCTTTCTCGTAATCGAACGCGGCTTTTTCCTGCGGATTGAGCTTGTTGCGGTTCACCAGGCCACGGGTCGGCTGGTAGACGATCACCAGTTCGACGCCTTTGGCCTTGAACGCATCGTGCAACTGTTGCAGGCGTTTGTAGCCGGCCGGGGTGGTGTTGAACTCGGTGCGCAAATCTTCCTGAGTGCGGAATAGCCAGTCGCCTTGCGCCTGCACCAGGGTGGTGAAGTTCTGCTGATAACGCGTGGTGTAGTTCTTCGCGTCATGGGCCGCCGGGCACAGGTTGCAGCACGGTTCGGCGCTGAACTTTGGCGGCGTGGCAGCGGCACTTTCATCGGCGCGGGCGCCGTTGCTGGCCGCGAGAATGCCCACGGTCAGGGCCGACAGGCTGAGTAATCTGATCAAGTGTGGGTGCATAAAATTATCCTCAGTCCTGCATTTCGGTCTGGCGTTCGACAGGGTCGATCAGCACGGCTTTCTGCTGGCGCACCAGCAGGTCGAGAATTTCATCCTGGCGTTCGCCGAGGATGCCGTTGAAGCTGATGCCACTGGATTTGGTCGGCGCCAGCATCGACACGCGATACAGCTCGACGCTCAACGGCGAATCGATCGACAGCGGGCCGCTGCCGTTGGCCGCCAGCTCACCGCCGACGACGATCAGCGACACCTGCGCATCGAACGGGTCGAGCTTGATGTCACGGTCGGTGTCGGTCAGGTCCTTGATGTGCCCGTAGACGCCGGTCAGGCCGTTGGCCATGGCGACGTTTTCGTAGAGGCGGATGTTCACGCTGTTACGAATGCGAATGCCGTGGCGCTTGTTGCTGATGACCTTGTTGCCCCACAGCAGGTTGTCGGCGGACTCATAGAGGGTGATGCCGTCGGTGTGGTTCTTGTAGATCTCGTTGTAGGCAATGATGTTGTT
>NZ_JBIUWQ010000152.1:0-778 GCF_044743525.1 Pseudomonas sp. NPDC087598
CGCAACCCGCGCCCACACCCCCGCTTCGGGCTACCCCCACCACCACGTGCAGACCCTGACCTTCGGTCAGCTACCTAACGGCGGCTGGGGCTTTGCCCACACCGCAGCAGAAGCCAAAGAAATGGGCTTCTGGGCTTTCCACGTCGATACCCTCGGCTGGTCGGTCGCGCTGGGTCTGATCTTCGTTCTTCTTTTCCGCATGGCGGCAAAAAAGGCAACTTCGGGTCAGCCAGGTGCTTTGCAGAACTTCGTTGAAGTATTGGTCGAATTCGTCGATGGCAGCGTGAAAGACAGCTTCCATGGCCGTAGCCCGGTGATCGCACCGCTGGCACTGACCATCTTCGTCTGGGTGTTCCTGATGAACGCCGTCGACCTGGTACCGGTCGACTGGATTCCTCAGCTGGCCATCCTGATCTCCGGCGACCACCACATCCCGTTCCGTGCCGTGTCGACTACCGACCCGAACGCGACTCTGGGCATGGCTCTGTCGGTTTTCGCACTGATCATTTTCTATAGCATCAAGGTCAAGGGCATCGGCGGCTTCATCGGCGAACTGACCCTGCACCCGTTCGGCAGCAAGAACGTTTTCGTTCAGGCCCTGCTGATCCCGGTGAACTTCCTGCTGGAATTCGTGACTCTGATCGCCAAGCCGATCTCTCTGGCTCTGCGTCTGTTTGCAACATGTATGCCGGCGAGCTGGTGTTCATCCTGATCGCTGTGATGTTCGGCAGCGGCCTGCTCTGGCTGAGCGGCCTGGGCGTTGTTCTGCAGTGGGCGT
>NZ_JBIUWQ010000152.1:788-1451 GCF_044743525.1 Pseudomonas sp. NPDC087598
ATCCTGATCATCACGCTGCAGGCGTTCATCTTCATGATGCTGACCATCGTCTACCTGTCGATGGCGCACGAAGAAAACCATTAAGACCAGTCTCGACTAGTCTGATGTCCCTCCCGGTCAAACGGGAGGGGGCTCTTCACAGGGCACCTGAAACGATTTGTTTTACCGCTTTAATCTAAAAAACCTAAACCATACGACGTAAAAGTCGGGAGGAAAGATGGAAACTGTAGTTGGTCTAACCGCTATCGCTGTTGCACTGTTGATCGGCCTGGGCGCACTGGGGAACGCACGCCAGAGGGTTTCGGCCTGCTGGGCGGCAAGTTCCTGGAAGGCGCAGCGCGTCAGCCAGAAATGGTTCCAATGCTGCAAGTTAAAATGTTCATCGTTGCCGGTCTGCTCGACGCCGTAACCATGATCGGTGTTGGTATCGCTCTGTTCTTCACCTTTGCGAACCCGTTCGTTGGTCAGATCGCTGGCTAATTACCCGGATTCTTCCGAGTAATTTGATGTGATGGACAACGTAACTGCGAGGTGTTGGCGTGAACATTAATGCGACCCTGATTGGCCAGTCCGTTGCGTTCCTGATTTTTGTACTGTTCTGCATGAAGTATGTATGGCCTCCGGTCATCGCTGCTCTGCACGAACGTCAAAAGAAGATCGCTG
>NZ_JBIUWQ010000153.1:0-1435 GCF_044743525.1 Pseudomonas sp. NPDC087598
TTGGTCACCACGCCGTGGATGTCAGGCAGTTTGAACTGAGCGCCGACCGCCAGTTCTACGAACATGAACTGGAAGTCATAGTCCCCCGACAGGGCCACGACTTTACGGTTCGGATCGGCCTTGACCACGCCCAGCGCAGCCGGAATGGTCCAGCCCAACGGGCCTGCCTGGCCGCAGTTGATCCAGTGACGCGGCTTGTAGACGTGCAGGACCTGCGCGCCGGCAATCTGCGACAGACCCATGGTGCTGACGTAGCAGGTGTCCTTGCCGAACACCTGGTTCATTTCTTCGTAAACGCGCTGCGGTTTCACCGGCACGTTGTCGAAGTGGGTCTTGCGGTGCAGGCTGGCTTTGCGCTGCTGGCAGTCTTGCAGCCAGGCACTGCGGTTTTTCAGCTTGCCGGCGGCTTGCCATTCACGAGCGACTTCGATGAACACGGTCAGCGCGGCAGCGGCGTCGGAAACGATGCCCAGATCCGGGGTGAACACGCGACCGATTTGCGTGCCTTCGATGTCGACGTGAATGAACTTGCGGCCTTCTGTGTAGACATCAACCGAACCGGTGTGACGGTTGGCCCAGCGGTTACCGATACCCAACACCACGTCGGATTTCAGCATCGTGGCATTGCCGTAACGGTGCGAAGTCTGCAGACCGACCATACCAACCATCAGCGGGTGATCGTCCGGGATGGTGCCCCAGCCCATCAGGGTCGGGATGACCGGGATGCCGGTCAGCTCAGCGAACTCAACCAGCAGGTCGCTGGCGTCGGCGTTGATGATGCCGCCACCGGCTACCAGCAATGGACGCTCGGCCTGATCCAGCAAAGCCAGGGCCTTCTCGACCTGCACGCGGGTCGCGGTTGGTTTGGCCAATGGCAGCGGCTGGTAAGCGTCGATGTCGAATTCGATTTCGGCCATCTGCACGTCGAACGGAAGGTCGATCAGCACTGGGCCTGGACGGCCGGAGCGCATTTCAAAGAACGCTTTCTGGAACGCGTAAGGCACCTGGCCCGGCTCCAGAACAGTGGTCGCCCACTTGGTGACTGGCTTGACGATGCTGGTGATGTCAACCGCCTGGAAGTCTTCCTTGTGCATACGGGCGCGGGGTGCCTGGCCGGTAATGCAGAGGATTGGAATCGAGTCGGCCGAGGCGCTGTAGAGCCCGGTGACCATGTCGGTGCCGGCAGGGCCGGAAGTCCCGATGCACACGCCGATGTTGCCGGCCTTGGTGCGGGTGTAGCCCTCGGCCATGTGCGAGGCGCCTTCAACGTGGCGAGCGAGGACGTGATCGATGCCACCGACTTTCTGCAAGGCGGAGTACAGCGGGTTGATGGCAGCGCCCGGAATGCCAAAAGCGGTATCAACCCCTTCACGGCGCATCACCAGAACGGCGGCGTCGAGTTGGGTGCTTTTTGTGAGGGGTGTTGGGGTGGGTA
>NZ_JBIUWQ010000154.1:0-1414 GCF_044743525.1 Pseudomonas sp. NPDC087598
CTGATCTACAACAAGGCGCGTCAGGCTGCGATCACCCAAGAGATCTCGGAACTCGTCGGCGGCGCTGCCGCGGTTTAACGGTTCAAATATTCAGAGGATCCAGCTATGAGTAGCGGACGTATCGTTCAAATCATCGGCGCCGTTATCGACGTGGAATTTCCACGCGACAGCGTACCGAGCATCTACAACGCGCTGACAGTTCAGAGCGCGGCCGCAACCACTCTGGAAGTTCAGCAACAGCTGGGCGACGGCGTGGTTCGCACCATTGCGATGGGTTCCACCGAGGGCTTGAAGCGCGGTCTGGAAGTTACCGATTCCGGCGCAGCCATTTCCGTACCGGTCGGTAAAGCGACCCTGGGCCGGATCATGGACGTCCTCGGTAACCCGATCGACGAAGCTGGCCCGATCGACACCGAAGAGCGTTGGGGTATTCACCGTCCAGCGCCTTCGTTCGCTGAACAGGCAGGCGGCAACGACCTGCTGGAAACCGGCATCAAGGTTATCGACCTGGTTTGCCCGTTTGCCAAAGGCGGTAAAGTCGGTCTGTTCGGTGGTGCCGGTGTAGGCAAAACCGTAAACATGATGGAACTGATCCGTAACATCGCGATTGAGCACTCAGGTTACTCAGTGTTCGCGGGTGTTGGTGAGCGTACTCGTGAAGGGAACGACTTCTACCACGAGATGAAGGACTCCAACGTTCTGGACAAAGTGGCACTGGTTTACGGTCAGATGAACGAGCCGCCGGGTAACCGTCTGCGCGTAGCACTGACCGGCCTGACCATGGCCGAGAAGTTCCGTGACGAAGGTAACGACGTTCTGCTGTTCGTCGACAACATCTATCGTTACACCCTGGCCGGTACTGAAGTATCCGCACTGCTGGGCCGTATGCCTTCGGCAGTAGGTTACCAGCCGACCCTGGCTGAAGAGATGGGCGTTCTGCAAGAACGTATCACTTCGACCAAGGAAGGTTCGATCACCTCGATCCAAGCGGTATACGTACCTGCGGACGACTTGACCGACCCGTCGCCAGCGACCACCTTCGCCCACTTGGACGCCACCGTCGTTCTGTCCCGTGACATCGCTTCCCTGGGTATCTACCCAGCGGTAGATCCACTGGATTCGACTTCGCGCCAGCTGGACCCGAACGTAATCGGCCAGGACCACTACGACACCGCTCGCGGCGTTCAGTACGTTCTGCAACGTTACAAAGAGCTGAAGGACATCATCGCGATCCTGGGTATGGACGAGCTGTCGGAAGCCGACAAGCAGTTGGTAAACCGTGCTCGTAAGATCCAGCGCTTCTTGTCGCATCAGTTCTTCGTGGCTGAAGTCTTATCATGTGATTCTGTTTAATACGTTTTCCTGAAAGAATGCATTTATGGCTTTTTTTTCTTGGTGTTGTGTGAGTATGATT
>NZ_JBIUWQ010000155.1:0-1322 GCF_044743525.1 Pseudomonas sp. NPDC087598
CTGGCCATCCCGGGTGCTGACTTCGTTCTGCACACCAGCCGGTTCGTGATCGCGCACTTCCACAACGTGATCATCGGCGGTGCGGTATTCGGTTACATCGCAGGTTTCGCGTTCTACTTCCCGAAAGCGTTCGGCTTCAAGCTGCACGAAGGCTGGGGTAAAGCAGCGTTCTGGTTCTGGATCTCGGGCTTCTTCGTTGCGTTCATGCCGCTCTATGCACTGGGCTTCATGGGCATGACCCGTCGTCTGAACGCTACCACCAACCCTGAGTGGGTACCGTACCTGTACGTTGCCATGTTCGGTGCGGTGATGATCGCTGTAGGTATCGCCTGCCAGCTGATCCAGCTGTACGTGTCGGTACGTGACCGTAACAAGCCAGAGAACGTTTGCGATCACGGTGACCCGTGGAATGCACACACCCTGGAATGGTCGACTTCGTCGCCACCTCCGTTCTACAACTTCGCTGTGCTGCCTAAGGCTGACTGCATCGACCCGTTCACTGAGGCCAAGGAAAACGGTACCGCGTACCAGCGTCCGGCCAAGTACGAGCCGATCCACATGCCGAACAACACCGCCACTGGCGTGGTGATGGGCGCACTGTTGACCGTCTTCGGTTTCGCGATGATCTGGCACATCTGGTGGTTGGCTATCGCCAGCCTGGCCGGCACTGTCATCTACTTCGTGATCCACGCTGCACGTGACGACCAGGGCTATATGGTTCCGGTTGAAACGATCGAGCGCATCGAAGCCGAGCAGCACAAGCGTCTGGTCGCGGCAGGGAAAATCCCGGCCGGTGCCACCCGTGTTGAAACCTCGTTGGAACAGGCTTAAACCATGTCGAATTTAGTGACCAATGCCGGACACGCCCATGGTGAACATGGGCACGATGACCATCACCACGACTCGGGCGAGATGACCGTATACGGTTTCTGGCTCTACCTGATGACCGACTGCATTCTGTTTGCGTCGATCTTCGCGGTGTACGCAGTACTGGTAAACAACGTAGCCGGTGGCCCTGCGGGCCACGACATCTTCGAACTGCCATACGTGCTGGGCGAAACCGCTCTGCTGTTGTTCAGTTCGATCACCTACGGCTTCGCCATGCTGGCGTTGTTCAAAGGTAAGAAGCAGCAGGTTCTGGGCTGGTTGTTCATGACCTTTCTGCTCGGCGCAGGCTTTATCGCCATGGAGATCAACGAGTTCCACCTGCTGATCTCCGAGGGCTTCGGTCCTAGCCGTTCGGGCTTCCTGTCCGCGTTCTTCACCCTGGTCGGTACCCACGGTCTGCACGTATCTGCGGGTCTGATCTGGATGGGCATCAT
>NZ_JBIUWQ010000156.1:0-1299 GCF_044743525.1 Pseudomonas sp. NPDC087598
GAGTTACACCCGGGGCCAGTAATCTCGACGACAAGCCGGCCAGCGTCGCTGAAGTCAACGAGGCTGCCAAAGTCGCTCTGTCCGCTGTCGTGGTTGATGCACGTGGCGTAACAGTAGGCGCAATGACCGGACTCCGTAAAGAGGCTCGTGAAGCTGGCGTTTACGTACGTGTTGTACGTAACACCCTGCTCAAGCGCGCTGTTGCTGACACTGAATACAGTGTTCTCAACGACGTGTTCACCGGCCCGACCTTGATCGCATTCTCCAACGAACACCCGGGCGCTGCTGCTCGTCTGTTCAAAGAGTTTGCCAAAGGTCAGGACAAGTTCGAGATCAAGGCAGCTGCGTTCGAGGGCAAGTTCCTCGCAGCTAATCAGATCGACGTGCTGGCAAGCCTGCCGACCCGTGACGAAGCAATTTCCCAGCTGATGAGCGTGATTCAAGGCGCTACCAGCAAATTGGCTCGTACTCTGGCGGCACTTCGCGACCAGAAAGAAGCTGCTGCAGCCTGAGGCTGAGCGTTTCCTCTCTCGCGTATTTTTGTTTATTTCGATGGCCTCCAGGCTATCCCCCAATTCAGGAAATAAGTCATGTCTCTGACTAACGAACAAATCATCGAAGCAATCGGCGAAAAATCGGTTCTGGAAATCGTTGAGCTGATCAAGGCAATGGAAGAGAAGTTCGGCGTATCCGCTGCCGCTGCTTCTGCTGGTCCAGCTGCTGCTGCCGCTGTTGTTGAAGAGCAAACCGAGTTCAACGTTATCCTGAAAGGCGCTGGCGAGAAGAAAGTCAACGTGATCAAGGCTGTACGTGAACTGACCGGTCTGGGTCTGAAAGAAGCCAAGGAGAAGGTTGATACCGCTCCTCAGGTTATCGCTGAAGGCGTTTCGAAAGAAGCTGCTGAAGACGCGAAGAAGAAGCTGGAAGAAGCAGGCGCTGAAGTCGAAGTTAAGTAACTTTCGACTTTGCACCTCCAGCCCGAGCGTCAAGCGACAGGCTGATGGCTGGTGGCTCTTGCCACCGGCCTTTTTCCGTTATTGGCAGCCGACTGGGTCGGCGCTGATAAAGGTGCTGTAACCACCCGATGCGGTGGCGCAAACCATGGGGTTTGCACGATTTTCTGGCTGCTCCCGTCGGGAGGGGCCAAACAAGCAGGTGACCAAGCTGGGGAACGCTGATGGCTTACTCATATACTGAGAAAAAAAACGTATCCGCAAGGACTTTAGCAAGTTGCCGGACGTCATGGATGTGCCGTACCTCCTGGCCATCCAGCTGGATTCGTATCGTGAATTCTTGCAA
>NZ_JBIUWQ010000157.1:0-1294 GCF_044743525.1 Pseudomonas sp. NPDC087598
CCCTCACTGTAGAGACCGGTACATCCTTTACACATTAGACCGGGGACATCGTTTACACCTTTTCCAGGCTTGCTACGCGTTTAGCGCCGCGTTCAAGCCTGCCTAAGCAGAAGGTGCAAAGGTACAACTCCCACACATCATCAGCCACCTCCTTCAGCGCGATGTCTTCGCCGATCAGTGCCTCTCCCAGAAAAATCAGCTGTCCTTTCCATTTGAACTCTCCGTTCGAACGAACCTTACGCACTTCAACGTCAGTGCCATATTCAACCGCTGGCAGGTAACCGGGGTATGGTCGTAACGACGGGCTATACACCGAAGCAGGTGGCTTCATGTCCAACGCTGTGTGCGGTCGAACCTGATTGAAGTCCTGGATGAAATCCTCAAAGGCCAATTGCTGGCGCACAAGATTTTCCGCAGGTGTTCGTAATACCGCTGCTTTCAGCGTTCGGTGCATCCGTTCGTGCCGGCCATTTTGGTCGGGACGGCCAGGCGTAATTGTCTCGACGTGGATTCCGTGCCTGATGAACCACACCGACAACTTCGACAAACGCGCCAAACCCGTTGATGCGAAGGGAGCGCCATTGTCCGTGCGAATCACATCCGGCAACCCAAACTCCCGGAAGGCCCACTCGAAGCCCTGCCGCGTCGGCTCCCCATGCGTGCTGGGCAATGCCCGGCAAAGCAGCAGATAGCGACTCATCTGGTCGGTAATGGTCAGCGGATAGCACCAATTGCCATCCTGCATTTTGAACTGCCCTTTGTAATCGGCACACCAGGTCTGATTGGGTTGGTCGACCGGACGCAAATGCGTCGGAGCGCGTGGGCGCACGGGATAGGGGCGCCGCGCGGTGACCAGACCAGCCTTCTTCAACCATATCCCGGCGGTACTCGCGGCCGGCCAGTGGATATCCGGATCGGAGACGCGTAGACGATCAATGATCTGCTTAGGCCCCCGATCGGGATGCTCGTTTTTCTTGGTCAGCAGCGTGGCTATGATTTCGTCGGGAGTTTGATGAGGGCAATTCAATGGCTTACGCGATTGCTCTTTCAAGCCATCCACGCCCAGCGCTGCATACCGTTCCAGCCACTTGTCGATGGTTGGACGGCTGACGCCATAGCGCCGGCTTAATTGGCTCTTGGTGTAACTGCCGCCAAGCCAGTCGCTGACTAACTTCACTCGTTGATCCATTGGGGACTCTTGATTCCAGGGCATGGTCAGCACCTCCTGACCATGATTGATACCTGTAAACCATGTCCCCGGTCTCAAACGTAAAGGATGTACCCGGTCTTTACC
>NZ_JBIUWQ010000158.1:0-1244 GCF_044743525.1 Pseudomonas sp. NPDC087598
CGGACACATGGTGGACAGGTGTTCGGACACATGGTGGACACTTTTTAATAGACACATTGCTCATCGCGAAGGAGATGACCTGTGTCTTGGGAAGAGGTGTCCACCGTGCAGCTTCGTACAGAATTCGTGCTTTTGGCTCGGCAGGAAGGGGTCAATATTCGGCAGCTTTGCCGCCGATTCAATATCAGCCCAAGCACTGCCTACAAATGGCTCAAGAGGTTTGAAACCTCAGGTGCAGAGGGATTGATCAATCAGTCTCGACGACCGAAGACGTCCCCCAAACGCTGCGCTGACGAGATTGAACAGCAGATTCTAACCGTGAGTCAGGAGTACGCGGCTTGGGGCGCTCGCAAGCTTAAGCGCGTGTTAGAAGACGAAGGCGCAGTGATGCCTTCCGTCAGTACCGTGCATGCGGTTTTACAGCGTAATTCGCGCGTCGACCCAAAGGCCGCTGAGATCAAACCGTTTATCCGATTCGAGCATGAAGCGCCCAACGATCTTTGGCAGATGGACTTCAAGGGGCATATCAGCCTGGCTCAGGGGCGTTGCCATCCGTTGACGATATTGGACGATCATTCGCGGTTTTCGCTGTGCATTGCGGCATGCACCAATGAGCAACGCGAAACCGTCCAAGAGCATCTAATCCGGGTCTTTCGGCGTCACGGCCTGCCTTTGCGCATGACGATGGACAACGGTTCGCCCTGGGGTGACCAGACGGGCGTTTATACCGCGCTGGAGGTCTGGCTGATGAGCCAAGGTATCAAGGTCGGCCACTCTCGTCCTTATCATCCGCAAACCCAAGGAAAGCTGGAACGCTTCCACCGCAGCCTGAAAAATGAAGTCCTGCGAGACCGGCATTTTATCGATCTCAACGACGCGCAACGGGCATTTGATATCTGGCGTGATATCTACAACCAGAAGCGTCCGCATCAAGCGTTGGACATGCGGGTGCCTGCTACTCGTTACAGCAGCAGCCCACGGGAATATCAGGAGCAACCCGCGGCCCCGGAGTACGACGAAGGCGATGTGGTCAGGAAGGTTCAGGTGAAGGGCGAGATTTACTGGGGGAATCGTGAATACACGGTCGGAAAGGCTTTCTACGGAAGATCAGTAGCTATCCGGGAAACGACGGAGGACGGCATCCACGATGTCTACTGGAGTAGACATCGTATCGCCCGAATCGACTTGAACTTGCAGATCGTGACGGCAGGTAAGAAGATCTAAAACCGTCCACCATGTCTCCG
>NZ_JBIUWQ010000159.1:0-1215 GCF_044743525.1 Pseudomonas sp. NPDC087598
CCCCAAACACCCCCCGTCTGGAAGATTGGGGCCGTCGTCAACTGGCCTACGCAATCAACAATGTTCACAAGGCTCACTACGTGATGCTGAACGTTGAGTGCACTGGCAAGGCCCTGGCCGAGCTGGAAGACAACTTCCGCTACAACGATGCAGTGATCCGTAACCTGGTCATCCGTCGCGAAGAAGCCGTTACCGGCCAATCCGAGATGCTCAAGGCTGAAGAAAACCGCAGTGAGCGCCGTGAGCGTCGCGACCGTCCTGATCACGAAGGTGCTGAAAGCGCTGATAGTGATGACAGCGACAACAGCGATAACGCTGACGAGTAATCCACGGACCTTATTAAGGAGCCTATCAAATGGCACGTTTCTTCCGTCGTCGTAAATTCTGCCGCTTCACCGCTGAAGACGTGAAAGAGATCGATTACAAAGATCTCAACACTCTGAAAGCCTACGTATCCGAGACCGGCAAAATCGTTCCAAGCCGCATCACCGGTACCAAAGCTCGTTATCAGCGTCAGCTGGCCACCGCTATCAAGCGCGCCCGCTTCCTGGCCCTGCTGGCCTACACCGACAGCCACGGCCGCTGAGACCGGGCAGTCGACAAGTAGCAAAGGATTGAATGCATGCGTGCCTTAGCTGAGTTCATCATGCGAGGCCGTATGCAGGCCACTCTCGTGGTGGCCGGATGTGCAACATTACCGTTGTTGTATTGGTTGGGTGCTGCCGCCGGGAGTCTTGTACTTCTGCGGCGCGGATTGACGGGCGCCCTTGGCGTTCTGTCCCTGGGGCTGCTGCCGGCATTGATCTGGTGGCTGTATGCCGATGATCCACGGGCACTTCTGGTGCTGCTGGGGTCTTCGGGACTTGCGTTGGTTTTGCGCGCAAGTGAATCCTGGGTCCGCACGCTGCTGGTCAGCGTAGTGATTGGAGTGGTGTTTTCAGTGGTGCTCGGGGCGGCGTTTGCCGCCCAGATCGAGATGCTTGCGCAGGCCCTTATAAAGGTCATGCCAGCGCTTCTCGGTGAGACCTACAAGCAATTGTCGGTCGAAGAGCAAGCGCGTTTCGCGTCCCTGATTGCACCGGTCCTGACCGGACTGATTGCGGCTTTGTTGCAGATCGTCAGCGTGCTGAGCCTGATTGTCGGGCGTCATTGGCAGGCGTTGTTGTACAACCCGGGTGGTTTTGGTCGCGAGTTTCGCGCCATCCGGATCCCGCT
>NZ_JBIUWQ010000160.1:0-1183 GCF_044743525.1 Pseudomonas sp. NPDC087598
TGGTGAAGCCTTCATCTACCAGCACCTGTGCCAGGTCGTCGTCGACTTCCAGCTCGTCGATGAAGTTGCGCAGGATGTCGCCGGTTTCTGCTTGCTGCTTAGCCTGGATGTCCGATTCGGTCATCACGTTCAGGGTCCAGCCAGTCAACTGGCTCGCCAGACGCACGTTCTGACCACCACGACCGATGGCCTGAGCCAGATTGTCTGCGCCAACGGCGATGTCCATTGCATGGGCATCTTCGTCAACGATAATTGCCGCAACCTCGGCCGGGGACATGGCGTTGATCACGAACTGAGCCGGGTTGTCATCCCAAAGGACGATATCTACACGCTCACCACCCAACTCACCCGACACTGCCTGGACGCGCGAACCGCGCATACCGATGCAAGCGCCCTGCGGGTCGATGCGTTTGTCCTTGGAGCGGACGGCGATCTTGGCGCGCGAACCCGGATCACGGGACGCAGCCATTACTTCGATCAGACCTTCGGCAATTTCCGGCACTTCGATGCGGAACAGCTCGATCAGCATTTCCGGCGCGGTACGCGACAGGATCAGCTGCGGGCCGCGGTTCTCGGTGCGGATTTCCTTGAGCAGCGCACGCAGACGCACGCCGACACGGAAGGTTTCGCGAGAGATGATGTCTTCACGGGCCAGCAACGCTTCAGCGTTGTTACCCAGATCGACGATCACGTTGTCGCGGGTGACTTTTTTCACGGTGCCGGAGATGATTTCTCCCAGGCGCTCGCGATAAGCGTCGACCACTTGAGCGCGCTCGGCTTCACGCACTTTCTGCACGATGACTTGCTTGGCAGTCTGTGCAGCAATGCGGCCGAACTCGATGGATTCGATTTTTTCTTCAACGACGTCGCCAACCTTGGCACCAGGATGCGTTTCGGCAACTTTGGTAGGCCAGGTTTCGATGGCCGGATCGTCGAGATCGTTCTCTTCGACGACCGTCCAGCGACGGAAGGTTTCGTAAGAACCGGTGTGGCGGTTAATTTCCACACGCAGGTCAACTTCGTCTTCAAAACGCTTTTTGGTAGCAGTGGCCAGAGCCAGCTCCAGCGCGTCAAAAATTAAGCATTCCGGTATCCAAAGTCAATGGCCGACCGGCAAGCGGAATTTTTTAAGCGCGGGTGCTGGCTGTGGCCCCCGGTACCAAAAATAGGGTTGTAGACGTCT
>NZ_JBIUWQ010000161.1:0-1150 GCF_044743525.1 Pseudomonas sp. NPDC087598
GTGGATCCGCGGGATCCGCGTCTCAGTCAAAACTGGGAATAATGTTGGCCTTGTCGATCATATCGATCGGCAACAGGAACTCATGGTCATCTACCTGCACCACGACATCCTGTTCTTCTACACCGCGCAGAAGGCCCTGAAAGTTGCGTCGACCTTCGAAAGGCGAGCGCAGCTTGATCTTCACTTGTTCACCGGCAAATTTTGCAAACTGCTCAAGAGTGAACAGTGGGCGCTCCATGCCAGGCGAGGAAACTTCGAGGGTGTATTCAACGGAGATTGGATCTTCAACATCCAGTACACCGCTGATTTGACGGCTGACAATGGCGCAATCGTCCACCAGCACGCCACCCTCTTTATCGATATAAACGCGCAACATCGAGTGACGACCTTGAGCCGAGAACTCGATACCCCAGCATTCATAGCCTAGGGCCACGACCACCGGGGCCAGCAAGGCCTGCAACTCTTCTAGCTTGCTCGACACCTGAACCCCCTAGTGCATGATATGTGCATGCTATGCAAAATAAAAAAATGGGCTAAACGCCCATCCTTGAAACGCCGTCGAACAGCGGCGTTGAAAGTGTCCAGCTAACAAAAAGCCCCTTAAAAGGGGCTCCTTAAACTGGTTGCGGGGGCCGGATTTGAACCGACGACCTTCGGGTTATGAGCCCGACGAGCTACCAGACTGCTCCACCCCGCGACAAAGCTGGGGCGGAAGTATACGACCGATCCCTTATAGGGTCAATGTAACCTTCCACCTGCAAGAAAGCCCGCAACAGCGGGCTCTCCTGACTAATTGGTACCGAGAAGGGGACTCGAACCCCTACACCCTATGGGCACAACCACCTCAAGGTTGCGTGTCTACCAATTCCACCACCTCGGCAAAACTACTTTGAAACCCTTCTTACTTCTGCTCTTGAGCTGGAGGTACGTCAGTCGCTGGACTAGCCGACTTTTGCTCTTGAAGCACCGGGACATCATCAGAAGCCGGTTGTTGTTGCTTAGGTACTTCCAACACTGCTGGGTTTGGCAATCCTGCTTGAGTCAGCTGATGAGCCTTCTCTTTAGCAAAGTAACCTAACCCTAAGCTGGTTATGAAGAAACCGGCGGCAAGTATAGCAGTAAACTTACTAAGAAAGGTAGAGGAACCTTG
>NZ_JBIUWQ010000162.1:0-1118 GCF_044743525.1 Pseudomonas sp. NPDC087598
TTGTCGTGGGCGCCGTACTCTACAGCCTTATTAGCCATCCGGCCAACGTGTCGCCCGCGGCCCCTGGTGGTCGGATCGAAAGCGCCATTGGCTTTGCAATCTTCGATCACGGCCTGGTAGATGGTCGCGTAGCAACGATCCGGGATCACAGCCTTGGTGTCGTGCAACTGACCGTCGGTGCCCCACATCTTGCCGGAGTCACGGATCATCGCAGGCATCGAGGCGTCGACGATGACGTCGCTCGGCACGTGCAGGTTGGTGATGCCTTTGTCGGAGTTGACCATCGCCAGCGACGGACGAGCGGCGTAAACCGCGGCCATGTCGGCTTCGATCTGAGCTTGCTGCTCGGCCGGCAGGGCCTTGATGCGTGCGTACAGGTCGCCGATGCCGTTGTTCAGGTTGAAGCCGATCTGGGCCAGCACGTCAGCGTGCTTGGTCAGGGCGTCTTTATAGAACTCGGCAACGATCTGGCCGAACATGATCGGGTCGGAGACCTTCATCATGGTCGCTTTCAGGTGCACCGACAGCAGCACGCCTTGCGCCTTGGCGCTGTCGATTTCAGCAGCGATGAACGCACGCAGGGCGTTTTTGCTCATCACGGCGCAGTCGAGGATCTCGCCAGCCTGAACGGTGGTTTTCTCTTTCAGGACGGTCGCGGTGCCGTCTTTGGCGATCAGCTCGATCTTCACAGCGTCAGCGGCGTCGATCAGGGCAGCTTTTTCGCTGCCGTAGAAATCGCCGGTGCTCATGTGAGCGACGTGGGACTTGGAGTCTTTGGCCCAGGCGCCCATTTTGTGCGGGTGCTTGCGAGCGTAGTTTTTAACCGACAGCGGCGCGCGACGGTCGGAGTTGCCTTCACGCAGAACCGGGTTCACGGCGCTGCCCTTGACCTTGTCGTAACGCGCCTTGGCGTCTTTGTCGGCGTCGCTGGTCACGGTTTCCGGGTAGTCCGGCAGGTTGTAACCCTGAGCTTGCAGTTCTTTGATTGCCGATTGCAGCTGAGGAACCGATGCGCTGATGTTCGGCAGCTTGATGATGTTGGCTTCAGGCGTAACGGCCAGGTCGCCCAGTTCGGCGAGGTGGTCGGCTACGGCTTTGTCGCCCAGTTGCTCGGGGAA
>NZ_JBIUWQ010000163.1:0-1095 GCF_044743525.1 Pseudomonas sp. NPDC087598
AGCTCAACTCGCACAGCGACGCTCACCAAAACCGTAGGTTGGGGGTTCGATTCCCTCCTGACCTGCCAGATTCACTCAGTGTGTCTGGCTTTCTTTTCACAGGATCTTCATAGATGACTCCTAAGGCTGAAGCACAAGGCTCTCGCTTCGATCTGCTCAAGTGGCTTGTAGTAGTCGCTTTGGTGGTTGTAGGCGTTGTTGGCAATCAGTATTACTCTGCTTCGCCGATCCTGTACCGTGTACTTGCTTTGCTTGTCATTGCTGCTGTAGCTGCCTTTGTAGGCCTGCAGACTGCGAAGGGCAAGTCTTTCTTTGTACTGGTTAAGGAAGCTCGCACCGAGATTCGTAAAGTCGTGTGGCCAACTCGCCAAGAAACCACGCAGACCACCCTTATTGTGGTGGCTGTTGTTCTGGTTATGGCGTTGCTGTTGTGGGGGCTCGATTCCCTGCTCGGCTGGCTTGTTTCCTTGATTGTCGGCTAAGGGTGTCCCGTGGCTAAGCGTTGGTACGTTGTGCATGCTTACTCGGGTTACGAGAAGCATGTAATGCGCTCGCTGGTTGAGCGCGTAAAGCTGGCTGGCATGGAAGATGGCTTCGGCGAAATTCTGGTTCCCACTGAAGAAGTGGTTGAAATGCGTAATGGCCAGAAGCGCAAAAGCGAACGTAAGTTCTTCCCAGGCTATGTGCTGGTACAGATGGATATGAACGAGGGTACTTGGCACTTGGTCAAGGATACTCCTCGGGTGATGGGTTTTATCGGCGGTACTGCTGATAAGCCTGCACCAATCACCGATAAAGAGGCAGAAGCAATTCTGCGTCGTGTCGCTGATGGTAGCGATAAGCCTAAGCCGAAGACTCTCTTCGAGCCAGGCGAAACGGTGCGAGTCAATGACGGTCCATTCGCTGATTTTAATGGCGTTGTTGAAGAAGTTAACTACGAAAAGAGCCGGATCCAAGTGGCAGTGCTTATTTTCGGTCGCTCTACTCCGGTAGAGTTGGAGTTCAGTCAGGTCGAAAAGGTCTAGCTGGACAAGCATCCCAACCCCGCAGCCCTAGGCTGTGGGGTTTTGTCGTCACTGGGATAAACGCGCAAGT
>NZ_JBIUWQ010000164.1:0-1053 GCF_044743525.1 Pseudomonas sp. NPDC087598
GGCGCCGCGACCACAGACTGGATGGTTCAGGAGCAGGAGCGTGGTATTACCATTACTTCTGCTGCCATTACCGCCTTCTGGAAAGGTTCCGAGAAGCAGTACTCGCACGAGCACCGTTTCAACGTAATCGATACCCCGGGTCACGTAGACTTCACCATTGAAGTTGAGCGTTCCCTGCGTGTACTCGACGGCGCTGTCGTTGTGTTCTGCGGTACTTCGGGTGTTGAGCCTCAGTCGGAAACCGTATGGCGTCAAGCCAACAAATACGGTGTTCCACGTCTTGTTTACGTAAACAAGATGGACCGTGCTGGCGCCAACTTCCTGCGCGTGATCGGTCAGATCAAGCAGCGTCTGGGTCACACTCCGGTGCCAATCCAGTTGGCCATCGGTTCCGAAGACAACTTCCAGGGTCAGATCGATCTGATCAACATGCAAGCTGTCTACTGGAATGACTCTGACAAAGGTATGGTCCCTGTTCGCAAGGACATTCCTGCTGAGCTCCAGGAGCTGGCTGAAGAGTGGCGCAACAACATGGTTGAAGCTGCTGCCGAAGCCAACGAAGAGCTGATGAACAAGTACCTGGAAGGCGAAGAGCTGACGATCGAAGAGATCAAAGCTGCTCTGCGTCAGCGTACTATTGCCGGCGAAATCGTTCTGGCTGTTTGCGGTTCTTCCTTCAAGAACAAGGGTGTTCCCCTGGTTCTCGACGCCGTTATCGACTACCTGCCTGCTCCAACCGACATTCCTGCTATCAAGGGTACTAACCCTGATAACGAGGAAGAAGAGATGGAGCGTCATGCAGACGACAGCGAGCCTTTCGCGGCTCTGGCGTTCAAGATCGCTACCGACCCATTCGTGGGTACCTTGACCTTCGTCCGCGTTTACTCGGGCGTGTTGAACTCCGGCGACGGCGTGATCAACTCGGTTAAAGGCAAAAAAGAGCGCGTGGGTCGTATGGTGCAAATGCACGCAAACGCCCGTGAAGAGATCAAGGAAGTGCGCGCTGGCGACATTGCAGCCCTGATCGGCATGAAGGACGTCACCACTGGTGAA
>NZ_JBIUWQ010000165.1:0-1050 GCF_044743525.1 Pseudomonas sp. NPDC087598
TTGCTCAATCCAACGGGCCAGGTCGGCCTGGAACAGCGCAACCTGATCATCACCGCCACGCTGCTGATGCTGTTGGTCGTTGTGCCGGTTATCGTCATGACCTTCCTGTTCGCCTGGAAGTACCGCGCCTCTAACAAGGACGCGATCTACACCCCGAAATGGTCGCACTCGACCAAAATCGAAGTGGCAGTCTGGACCATCCCGGTCCTGATCATCATTGCCCTGGGTTACATCACCTACATTTCGACCCACGAACTGGACCCTTATCGTCCGATTCAATCCGACGTCAAGCCAGTGACCATCGAAGTGGTCGCGCTGGACTGGAAGTGGTTGTTCATCTACCCGGAACAAGGCATTGCCACGGTCAACAAGATCGTGTTCCCGGCGCACACGCCAATCAACTTCAAGATCACCTCTGACGCTGTGATGAACTCGTTCTTCATCCCGGGTCTGGGCGGCCAGATTTACGCGATGGCGGGCATGCAGACCAAACTGCACCTGATCGCTGACCGTAACGCTGAAATGGACGGTATCTCCGCCAACTACAGCGGCGCGGGTTTCACCGGCATGAAGTTCAAAGCTATCTCTACGACTCAGGAAGATTTCGACGCCTGGGTAAGTGAAGTCAAGAAGTCACCTAAACAGCTTGATCAAGCTGAATACGCAGCCCTTGCCAAGCCAAGCCAGAACAACCCAGTCGAGCTCTACTCCTCGGTCACGCCGAACCAGTTCCAGATCATCGTCGACAAGTACGAAGGTATGAAGCCGGGCAAGCCGCTGAAGCACGAGAAGAAAGAGAAAGAAGTGGCGGCCACGGAAATTGACTCGAGTTCGCATTCAGCTGCCGGGGCAGAGGAGTAAACGATGTTTGGTAAATTAAGTTGGGAAGCAGTCCCATTCCACGAGCCGATCGTGATGGTGACCATCGCCATGATCGCCCTCGGTGGTCTGGCGCTGTTCGCTGCAATCACCTACTTCAAGAAGTGGACTTACTTGTGGACCGAGTGGCTGACGTCGGTCGACCACAAGAAAATCGGCGTGATGTACATC
>NZ_JBIUWQ010000166.1:0-1001 GCF_044743525.1 Pseudomonas sp. NPDC087598
ATAAGGGTACGGTCGAGCTACTTACACGTGAAGGCTAAATCGAAATCGCCAAACGTATCGAAGAAGGCATCCGTGAAGTGATGAGCGCAATCGCGCACTTCCCTGGCACGGTCGACCATATTCTCTCCGAGTACACTCGCGTCACCACCGAGGGTGGTCGCCTGTCCGACGTCCTGAGCGGTTATATCGACCCGGACGACGGCATTGCGCCGCCTGCCGAAGTGCCGCCGCCGATCGAAGCGAAAGCGGCGAAAGCCGACGACGACACCGACGACGAAGAAGCCGAATCTTCCGATGACGAAGAAGAAGCCGAAAGCGGTCCGGATCCGGTTATCGCTGCCCAGCGTTTCGGCGCTGTGTCCGATCAAATGGAGATCACTCGCAAGGCGCTGAAAAAGCACGGTCGCAACAACAAGGCAGCGATTGCCGAGTTGCTGGCATTGGCCGAGCTGTTCATGCCGATCAAACTGGTACCGAAGCAATTCGAAGGCCTGGTCGAGCGTGTTCGCGGTGCCCTGGATCGTCTGCGTCAGCAAGAGCGTGCGATCATGCAACTGTGCGTACGTGATGCACGTATGCCACGCGCCGATTTCCTGCGTCAGTTCCCGGGTAACGAAGTCGACGAAAGCTGGTCCGACGCCCTGGCCAAAGGCAAGAGCAAGTACGCCGAAGCCATTGGCCGTGTTCAGCCGGACATCATCCGTTGCCAGCAGAAGCTGATCGCACTGGAAACCGAGACCGGTCTGACCATCGCGGAAATCAAGGACATCAACCGTCGCATGTCGATCGGTGAGGCCAAGGCCCGCCGCGCGAAGAAAGAGATGGTTGAAGCCAACTTGCGTCTGGTGATCTCGATCGCCAAGAAGTACACCAACCGCGGCCTGCAATTCCTCGATCTGATCCAGGAAGGCAACATCGGCCTGATGAAAGCGGTGTACAAGTTCCAATACCGTCTTGTTTAAAAGTTCTCGACTTATGCCACCACGTGGATCCGTCAGGCG